>JAFTGG010000005.1 GCA_017458025.1 Oscillospiraceae bacterium
ATATGCTCGGTGCCGATGGAGAGGCGGATCGTGTTCGGGTAGATCCCCGCGTCCTCCAGCTCCGCCGTCGTGAGCTGCGAATGTGTCGTGCTCGCCGGGTGGATCACCAGCGACTTCACGTCCGCCACGTTCGCCAGCAGCGAGAACAGCTCCAGCGCGTCGATGAACTTGAACGCTTCCTCCTGTCCGCCCTTGATGTCGAACGTAAAGATCGACGCGCCGCCGTTCGGGAAATACTTCTCATACAGCGCGTGGTCGGGGTGGTCGGGCAGCGAGGGATGATCGACCTTCTCGACCTGCGGGTGGTTCTTCAGATACTCGACGACCTTCTTCGTGTTCTCCGCGTGGCGCTCAAGACGCAGCGACAGCGTCTCGGTGCCCTGCAGCAGCAGGAACGCCGCGAACGGCGAGATGCACGAGCCCGTGTCGCGCAGCAGGATCGCGCGAATGTAGGTCGCGAACGCCGCCTTGCCCGCCGCCTCGGTGAACTTCACGCCGTGGTAGCTCGGGTTCGCCTCGCTGATCCACGGATACCTGCCGGACGCCGCCCAATCGAACGTGCCGCCGTCCACGATCACGCCGCCGAGCGTCGTGCCGTGGCCGCCGATGAACTTGGTCGCGCTGTGGACGACGATGTCCGCGCCGTGCTCGATCGGGCGGATCAGGTACGGAGTGCCGAACGTGTTGTCGATGACCAGCGGAATGCCGTGCGCGTGAGCGATTTTTGCCAGCGCGTCGATGTCGGGAATGTCGCTGTTCGGGTTGCCGAGCGTCTCGATGTACAGCGCCTTGGTGTTGGGCTGAATGGCGGCGGTCACTTCATCGAGGTTATGCACGTCGACGAACGTGGTCTCGATGCCGTAGAGCGGCAGCGTGTGCGCCAGCAGGTTGACCGAGCCGCCGTAGATGGTCTTCTGGGAGACGATGTGCTCGCCCTTGGTGGCCAGCGCCTGAATGGTGTAGGTGATCGCCGCCGCGCCGGAGGCGACCGCCAGCCCCGCGACGCCGCCCTCGAGGGCCGCGATACGGTCTTCAAACACGCCCTGCGTGGAGTTCGTCAGGCGGCCGTAGATGTTGCCGGCGTCGGCAAGGCCGAAGCGCGCCGCCGCGTGCGCGGCGTTGTGGAACACATACGAGGTCGTCGCGTAAATGGGCACCGCGCGGGCGTCAGACGCGGGATCGGGCTGCTCCTGTCCGACATGGAGCTGGAGAGTTTCAAATTTATAATTAGACACGGTAGTTACCTCTTTCTTATCAGTATTGTTTTCTTCTTGCGCGTCGGGCTTTGCGACGGGCTCAGCGGGAGCGGCAGCGGGTGCGACGCGTTTTTTTAATTTAAAACGGTCGAAAAATCCCATGATCGTTCCATTCCTTTCCTATCAATTTTTACAAATTATGAAAAGGTCACATTCGTCCGTTTCTGAAATTGGCTCGCAGCAGTTGTTCAAAGTCATTGTTCATACGCTGTTCGCCCCCCTTTGCCTTGTTTTTAGGCACAGTATAATTCTATTTGCCTATTATGTCAATAGGTTTTATCAAAATTATTTTACAAATATCCCTTGACAGCCGCAGCTTCCGTTTGTATAATATCGCCTATCATATCAATAGACTTTATAAGATTTGAATGGAGCCAGCCATGATGCAGCTTTCAATTTCAGCCTCTGAATCGCGGTTTGCCTGCATGCTTTGCCGCTCCTGTCGATGTTGACCGACGGGAGTTGCCGCTTTGCGCGCTTGATACCGTTTCTTAGATTCCCGTCTGTTTTCCATATCTTTGGCGAGCAGGCGGGAATTTTTATTTCATACTGAAATGCATGAAAAAGTAGAAGTTTCTACTTTTTATAGCGACGCAAGGCGCGTTGCATTTCGTATGAGACGCGCCGCTGTGCGTAGCGCAGCGGCTGCAATGAAAATATCTTATTTCACATAACAGTATCAAAATGAGGAGTGTTCATTATGCCTGATTATCAAAAAATCGAGTCCGCCGTGATCCACGGCGGCATCTACGGCGACAAAACCACCGGCGCGGTCAATGTGCCGGTCTATCTGACCTCCACCTATGAGCAGTCCGGCCTCGGGCAGAACTCCGGCTGGGAGTATTCGCGCACCGGCAACCCAACCCGCGCGGCGCTGGAAGCGTTGATTGCCGAGCTGGAGCGCGGCAAGGCGGGATTCGCCTTTGCCTCCGGCATGGCGGCCGTCACCTGCGTGTTGCAGCTGTTTCGCTCCGGCGACCGTGTGCTGATCTCCTCCAACGTCTATGGCGGTACATACCGCGTGCTTGATAAGGTGTTTCTGCAATTCGGCCTGTCCTATGCAATCGCCGACACCACCGACCTCGCCGCTTTCGAGGCGGCGTTTACGCCAGACGTCAAGGCGGTATTGATCGAGACTCCCGCGAACCCGCTGCTGACCGTCACCGATCTCGACACCGTGTCAAGCATCGCGAAACTGCACGGCGCATTGACCATTGTGGACAACACGTTCATGACGCCGTACCTACAGCGTCCCATCGAGCATGGCGCGGACATCGTCGTCCACAGCGCGACCAAATACCTCGGCGGGCACAGCGACCTCGTCGCGGGGCTCGCGGTCGTGAACGACGACTCGCTCGCGGAGCGGCTGGCGTTTTTGCAAAACGCCACGGGCGGCGTGCTCGACCCGTTCGACTCGTTTTTGCTGCTGCGCGGCATCAAAACGCTCGCGGTACGCATGGACCGTCACGTCGGCAACGCAGAGCAAACCGCGTCCTGGCTCATGCGGAACGCGGCGGTCAAAAGAATCTATTATCCGGGTCTGCCCCGTGCGCAGGGCTATGAGCTCAACCGCAAACAGGCGAAGAACGGCGGAGCGATGATCTCCTTCGAGTTGGACGAGGGATACGATATCCGCAGGTTCTTCTCCTCGCTCAAGCTTATCGCATTGGCGGAAAGCCTCGGCGGCGTGGAGTCGCTGGTCTGCCATCCCGCCAGCATGACGCACGCCTCTATCCCCTGCGAGGTACGCCGGCGGGTCGGCATCACAGATGGACTGATCCGCCTGTCCGTCGGCATCGAAAATTGGCGCGATCTGCGCGACGACCTGGAGCAAGCCATCAAAGAAAGCAAGGTGAAGTGAAATGCTATACTCGTCCATGCAGTCATTGGTCGGCAATACGCCGATGGTCCGACTGGAGCACATCAGAGCGCCGGAGGGCGTTCAGCTCTTCGCAAAGCTGGAGCTGTGGAACCCCGCCGGCAGCGTAAAGGATCGCATCGGGCAGGCGATGCTCGACGACGCCGAGCGGTACGGGAGGCTGCGCCCCGGCGGTGCCATCGTTGAGGCGACGGCGGGCAACACCGGCCTCGGCATCGCGTTCGCGGCGCTGAACCGCGGCTATCGCGTGATCTTTGTCGTGCCGGAGAAGTTCTCCGAGGAAAAGCAGACGCTGATGCGCGCCCTCGGCGCGGAGATCGTCCACACGCCGCGCGAAAAGGGCATGCTCGGCGCGACGGCAAAGGCGGACGAACTGCGCGCGTCGATCTCCGGCGCGATCTCGCTCGCTCAGTTCCAGAACCCCGCGAACCCGCAGGCGCACTATGACACGACGGGTCCGGAAATTTGGAATGATTTGGGCGGCAAAATCGACTACCTCGTCGCGGGCGCGGGCAGCGGCGGGACATACAGCGGCGTCGTACGCTACTTAAAGGAGCAAAATCCCGATATACGCGGCATTCTTGCCGATCCGGTCGGTTCGACGATGGGCGGCGGCGAACACGCGGACTACAACATCGAGGGCATCGGCAACGACTTCATCGCCGACACGATGGACATGACGCTTGTGGACGCCGTGGTCAAGATCACCGACGCCGAGGCGTTCGCCGGCGCGCGGGAGCTGGCGGCAAAGGAGGGCATTTTCGCGGGCTCGTCCTCCGGCGCGGCGCTCGCGGCGGCTAAGAAGCTGGCCGCGCAGGGCGCGAGAGGGAACATGGTCGTTATTCTGCCGGATCGCGGCGACCGATATTTCAGTAAAAACCTCTATTCATGAAAGGAGAATATCACATGAGCGAACAAAAAGGCAAAAGAAGCAATTTCTCCGGCACCGTAGGCTTCCTGCTCGCGAATATCGCGGGCGCGGTGGGACTCGGCAACCTTTGGGGCTTCCCGTTCAAGATGGGGCGCGGCGGCGGGTTCCCGTTTATCGTCATCTATCTGGTCGCGGTATTCGCCGTCGGCATTCCCATCGTCATCGCGGAATTTGGCTTCGGGCGCAAGTTCCGCGCCGGCCCCGTCAAGGCGTATGCCTCGGTCGATCGCAGGTGGACGTTTGTCGGTTGGTTCCATGAGATCACCTGCATCCTCGTCATGGGCTTCTACGCGCTGATCGTGGGTTATCTGATGAAGTATATGTGCATGTACTTTCTTTCCATCTTCGGTGCGGGCAGCTTTGCCGCCACGGACGGCGGGACTTACTTCGCCGGCATGATCTCCTCCCCCGTCGAGCCGCTCGTCTGGACAGCCGTCGTGCTTGGCCTGACCTACCTCATCATCCGCCACGATTTCGCGGCGGGCTACGAAAAGGCCTGCAAGGTGCTGCTGCCCGTGCTGTTCGTGATGCTCGTCATCGTGGCGATCCGCAGCTGCACGCTCCCCGGCGCGGCGGAAGGGCTCAAGTACATGTTCCAGCCGAACATGGCGGCGTTCCGCGAGGCCGGTTTCTTCGGCGTGTTCTCGCTGGCGGTCGTACAGATGTGGTTCTCGATCAACATCGGCTTCGGCACGAACATCTTCCTCTCGTCCTTTATGCCGGACGAAACCAGCATCACCAAGCAGGCAATCATCATTCCTGTCGCGGACATGATCGTCGCGATGCTGGCGGGCCTCGCCATCATGCCGGCAGTGTTCGCCTACGGGCTTGACCCGACCTCCGGCCCGGGGCTGCTGTTCATCACGCTCAAGAACGTGTTCGACGATATGCCGGGCGGAAGCATTTTTGGCTTCATCTTTTTCGTCTCCGCCTTTGCCGCCGGACTCTCCACCAGCATCGGCATCACCGGCGCGCTGGTTCCCATCGGCACGGAACAGTTGGGCTGGGACATGAACAAGTCAACCGCGGCGTCCTGCCTGCTCTCGTTTGTGCTGTCCATACCCGTGTCGCTGGGCTATGGCGTCCTCTCCGATGTGCATCCGCTCGCGTGGCTCGGCAAGCGCTTCGCGGGCTATGACATGCTCGACTCCGTGGATTTCCTCGGTGAGAACGTGTTTCTGAGCTTCGGCGCGCTGTTCATGGTCGTCTTCATCGGCTGGGTATGGAAGCCGGACGCTGTGCTTGCGGAGGTCGAGAAAAGCGGCGCGTTTACATGGAAAAAGCTCTGGCTGTTCCTGTTTCGGTATATTGCGCCCATCGCGACGTTCTTTGTAGCGCTCACCTCGTTGGGGATTTTGTAAGTGATGTCTTTGATTCTATTCCACTCGCGTTCTGTGAGTTCATAATGCTTCGTTCTCATATAAACAGTTTACATAATCCTATTGAATTGTGCAACTCCACTTTTAAAACACGGCCTAGTAGCCAAATGCAAGCTGATTTTCCAGCCCGCTGGCAAGATTTGCAACAAGCATTTCTATCGCCTTTCAGCTATATAACTATCGCTCTTGAACAATTTTTCCACTCTCGACCCGATACACCATGTCACACCCCGCAATCGTCGTAAGTCGATGCGCGATGATAATCATTGTTTTTGTCCCGTG
>JAFTGG010000060.1 GCA_017458025.1 Oscillospiraceae bacterium
CGCGTCATCGCCGCCGCCTCGCCGCAGCCGCCGCCAATGGTGCCGTAACCTCGCCCCAGCGCGTCCACCGCCATCGCCGCGCCGGATTTGACCGGCGTCGAGCCGCGCGTTTCCAGCACAAGGCAAAACGCTTTCCCGCCCTCTCCGTTCGCAAGGAAGCGGAGCATGTCAAGGTCGGTGTTCGTCTGCTCCAGCGCCGCGTTCTCCGCGACCTCCTCCGGCTGCGCGCGGCGGTGCTCGATCAGCTGCGCGACAATGGAGACCGCGATCTCCTCCGGCGTCACCGCGCCGATCATCAGCCCGATAGGCGCGTGGATCCGCGCGAGGCGTTCCGCGTCGAAGCCCTGCTCCGCCAGCGCGCCGAGCAAGCCCTTGACACGCCGCTTCGAGCCGATCATGCCGAGATACGACGGCTCGGCGCCCGCAAGCAGCGCGCGGAGGCACTCGCCGTCCCAGCGGTGTCCGCGCGTCAACACGCAGACATAGTCGCTCGCGCGTATTTGCAGCGAAGCGATCGCCGGCTCGAACGCGTCGCAGACGACCTGCTCCGCCGCGGGAAAGCGCTCGCGGTTCGCGAACGCCGGACGGTCGTCCACGACGGTCACGGCGAAATCGAGCATCGCCGCCATCTTTGCCAGCGCCAGCGCGACGTGCCCCCCGCCAAGCAAAATCAGCCGCTCACGCGGCACGAACCGGCGCGTATAAGCTCCGCCCCCGACGCTCCGCGTCAGCGCCGCCGCTTCGCCGCGCTCGACGCGCGCGAGGAGCTCCCGAAATTCGTTTTGTGCCATATAATCCTCCCAAACCGCTTTTTTATAGGCAGTACCGCATCATTCTGGCGCGCAGATTGCGCAGCCGGATATTTCGGCAGATGATACAAAATTCCACAGGTCATGCCGGTGCATGGTCAAGAAATTTTGGGACATGTGACGAACATTTATGCACGTAAGGCGCGTGTCATGAATTGTGCGGTATTGCCTATAGTTTATCTTCACAGCCGCGCCCTGTCAATCGCCATCTTTTCCGTCGAAAATGCGGCTTTTCATTTCCGCCCTTCGGTGGTAAACTATAAACATGGGTAACATGAAAAAATACGTTTCGCTGCTGCTTGCGCTGCTGTTCGCCGTCGTGCTGGCGGCCTGTGCCGCCGCGCCGCAAGGCTCGTCCGCCGCGGACGAGCCTCCGGCGGAGCTGACGCTTCTGCCAGGCGACAATACGCCCGAGGAGCTCGCCGCGCCGCAAGACGAAACGGACGGCGCCGACGCGCTCTCTCCGCCTGAAGCGGAGCCTGTCGAAGATGCGGCGCTGAGCGAGACAGGCAGCTACGACTCCAAGGAGGACGTGGCGCTCTATCTGCACCTCTACGGGCATCTGCCGGACAACTATATCACCAAGAAAGAAGCCGAGGCGCTCGGCTGGACCGGCGGCTCGCTGGAGCCCTACGCGCCCGGCAAATGCATCGGCGGCAGCCGCTTCGGCAACTACGAGGGCTTGCTGCCCGCCGCCGACGGGCGCAGGTACGCCGAGTGCGACATCGACACGCTCGGCAAGCCGAGCCGCGGCGCAAAGCGCATTGTGTACTCGAACGACGGGCTCGTCTACTACACGGGCGACCATTACGCGAGCTTTGAGCTTTTATACGGGGAGGAATGACCATGACCGCTCTCATCGACGGCGCCGTTATTGAAACGCGCGGGCAACTGCACAACGCGCTCTCCGAGCAGTTGGCTCTGCCGGAATACTACGGGCGCAACCTCGACGCGCTGTTCGACTGCCTGACCGATATCCATGAGGATACGGAGCTGCGGCTCGTCCGGACGGACGAGCTGTTCGCCCACCTCGGCGTCTATGCCGACGTGTTCCAAACCGTCCTGTCGGACGCGGCGGTCGAAAACCCCCATCTGCGTCTTGTCACGGAGGAGGGGTGAGCGATGTTTTTTGTCTTTCCCGTTCTGGCGTTTCTGCCGAATCTCGTCTATTTCCTCGCCGCCGTCCTGCCGGCAGCTTATCTGATGCGCTACGTCTATCGGCACGACACGATCGAAAAGGAGCCCGCGGGACTCCTGTGGTCGCTGATCGGCATGGGCTGCCTCGCGGCGCTCTGCTCCGGCGTATTGGAGGGCGTCGCCCAATACCTGCTGCAGTTCTTCGTCGCGCCGACGAGCCCGTACTACGTCATTTTGCTCGCGTTTCTCGTCGTCGCGGTTGTGGAGGAGGGCACAAAGCTTTTCTTTCTCAAGCTCCGCTCGTGGCGCCACCCCGCGTTCAACTACCGCTTCGACGGGCTGGTCTACGCGGTGTTCGTCTCGCTCGGCTTCGCCGCGCTGGAGAATGTGCAGTACGTCGTCAACTACGGCCTCTCCGTCGCGCTGCCGCGCGCTTTGCTCGCGATCCCCGGACACATGTCGTTCGCGATCTTCATGGGCGTCTGGTACGGCCGCGCGAAGCACTTTGAAAATCGCGGCTGCTACGCCGCCTCGCGCCGCAGCCTGCGCACGGGCTATCTTACCGCCGTGTTTCTGCACGGCTTTTACGACTCCTGCGCGATGATCGGCACGATGTGGGCGTCCATCGTATTCATCGTGTTTGTGGTCGTCATGTTCTTCCTCGCGTATCAGACGCTCAAGCGCGAAGCCGCGACGGACGAGCCCATCACGCCCGACAAGCCGCCCTTCATCCTATGAGGAACAAAGTGACGCGCGCGCGGCTGTCGCTGATCGCGTCGATGTGCATCTTCGGCACCATCGGTCTCATGCGGCGCTTTCTGCCGGTGCCCTCCGGCTTCCTCGCGATGACGCGCGGCCTGCTCGGCGCGGCATTTCTGCTGCTGCTCGTGCGCTTGCGCGGCGGAACGCTCTCCCGCGAAGCGATCCGTGCAAACGGCTGGCGGCTGCTCGTCTCCGGCGCGCTGATCGGCTTCAATTGGATCCTGCTTTTTGAGGCCTATCGTTACACCACGGTCGCCACCGCGACGCTCTGCTACTACATGGCTCCGGTTTTTATTCTGCTCGCCGCCCCGTTCGCGCTGCATGAACGTCTGACGCTGCGCAAGCTGCTTTGCGTCGCGGCCGCGCTGCTCGGCATAGCGCTGGTGTCCGGCGTCAAAGCCGGCTTTTCGGGCGCGGGCGAATGGCGCGGTATCCTCTTTGGTCTTTCCGCCGCGGCGCTGTATGCCGCTATCGTGCTGCTCAATAAGCAGCTTCACGATATCGGCGCCTACGACAAAACGATCGTCCAGATCGGCGTGGCGGGCGCGGTGTTGATCCCCTACGTTCTGCTGACAGAAGACCTTTCCTCGATCACGCTCACGCCTGCCGTCGTGACGCTGCTGCTTGTCGCGGGCCTTTTTCACACAGGCGTCGCCTACGCGCTCTACTTCGGCTCGATGGACGCGCTCCCCGCGCACAGCGTCGCGCTGATCGGCTATCTCGATCCCGTCATCGCGGTGCTGCTCTCCGCGCTCGTACTGCGGGAGCCGATGTCGCTCACCCAAGCCTTCGGCGCGGTGTTGATTCTCTGTGCCGCCGTCGTCGCGGAGCTGCCCGAACGCAGCAACGCCCACACATAGGAGGATTCATATGCAAACCAAGTACATTTTTTTCGACATGGACGGCACGCTGCTGCCAATGGACGCAATGGTCTTTGCGCGCACCTACTTTAAGCTGCTGACTAAAAAAATGCTGCCGCACGGCTACGAGCCGGAAGATCTTATCAACGGCGTCAACGCCGGCATCACAGCGATGCAGACGAACGACGGCACACGCCGCAATCAGGAGATTTTCTGGGAGCACTTCGCCAAGGTCGCGGGCGAGCGCGTCTTTGACGACCGCGCGCTGTTCGACGATTTCTACGCCGTCGATTTTCAGCGCATCTCATCGAGCTGCGGCTATACGCCCGAAGCGAAGCGCGCCATCGCACTGTGCAAAGAGCTGGGCTACCACGTCGTCGTCGCGACCGAGCCGATTTTCCCGCTTTCCGCGATGGAGAGCCGTCTGCGCTGGGCCGGCGTCGATCCCGCGGAGGTCGAGTTCGTCACCTCCTATGAGACCAGCGGCTACTGCAAGCCCGACCTCGGCTACTATCGCGAGCTCACGGAGCGTCTCGGCGTCGCGCCGGAGGAATGCGTCATGATCGGCAACGACGTCGGCGAGGATATGCCCGCGGAGGAACTCGGCATGAAGGTGTTTCTGCTGACGGACTGTCTCATCAACAAAGAGCACGCAGATATCTCCCGCTGGGAGCACGGCGGCTACTCGTCGCTGCGAAACTTCATTCGTGAGTTGGGTTGAGATGACGCGGTATCCTGTCCTGCTCGTCCACGGAGCGGGTTTTCGAGACCTGCAATGGCCCGTCTACTGGGGCCGCATCCCGTCCGCGTTGGAACGCTGCGGCGCGCGCGTCTTCTATGGCCGGCAAGACTGCTGGGCAAGTACGGAGACCAACGCGCGCGAGCTTGTCGGCCGCATCGACGCCATCCTTGCTGAGACCGGCGCGGAGAAAGTCAACATCATCGCCCA
>JAFTGG010000061.1 GCA_017458025.1 Oscillospiraceae bacterium
AATCGCACACATTCATATGTTTGGCCTTTTTCAAGTCTACAGCATTTTGCGACGTACTCCAGAGAAAACAACCCGTCACTTTTATCTGGCGCGCTTTTCACTATAAAGCGCAAGATTCTTTTGCTGGTTCTGTCTAACATCCTAAAGTACCTCAATCCTTACGTGTTATAAAGAATGACAACTTGCAATTTATTTTGCAACAATTTTCTGGGAGGTGAGCGGCGATGGCAATGTTTTTGACCTATGTGAGGGCCTTTGCGGTTTCCGTCCTGTTGATGAAAGTGATTTGCTGGATCGATACGCCGAAGAAAGGCGGCAAGAGGAGGACACCGAATCAAACAGGTGAATGCCAATGAATGATATTAAATCTCCCCACTATTGGGCCGTCATACCTGCGCCTGTGCGGTATGATACGACGATTCCGGCGAACGCAAAGCTGCTTTACGCGGAGCTGTCCTCGCTTGCAAATAGAGAGGGCTTTTGCTTTGCGAGCAACGCTTATTTTGCCGAGAATTTTTCCCTGACCGACACCTCGATCCGCCGATTACTGAAAGCGCTTTCGGATCAGGGATACATTCGGGTCAATGTGATACGCGACGATAAAACGCACGCCGTTTTGAGCCGTGAGATTTACGTCGGGATCAATCCTATTGGGCGGCCCCAGGCCTCCGCACAAAATTGTGTGGAGGCCTCCCGACAAAAAAGTGCGGAGGGATCCGCACAAAAATGTTTGCGCTTTAATAGGAAGAATAATATTAAAAGCTTTAACAATATCCCCCCTATAACCCCCCAAGGGGGGAAGCGCTTGCCGGAGAGCGCGAAATGGAAGCCGGAGCGCTTCGAGGCGTTCTGGGCGTATTACCGGCAGAACATCAATCCTGCGAACCGTGCCGCTGCACGAAAGGCATGGGACAAGCTCAAGCCGGACGACGATATGATTCACGATATCGGGATGGCGCTCAAGGCGCGGCTGCGCACCGACGAGGAATGGAAGCGAGGTATCGGCAAGCCTCACGCTTCTACCTACCTCAACGGGCAGCAGTGGCTTGATACCGGGCCGACAGCGCCGGCCGCTTCGCAGCAAGGCGAGGAGCCGACCGGAGAGGAGGGCTGGGGATGGCAGTAGAAAATGGAGCCTCGCAATCCTTTGAGGCGGAGACCGCCGTCATTGGCTCGATGCTGATCGATCCCGACGTGATCCCCCGCGTCCTCGCCGCGGTCGACCCGCGCGACATCCAGTCGACGCCCTGCCGGCTGGCGTTTCAGGCGGCACAGTCGCTGTTCCGCGAGGGTAAGAGCGTCGACGCCTTCAACATCCGCAACGTCATCGGCAAGAAGTACGCCGGATTTCTCGCAGAGTGCATGGAGGTTACGCCGACGAGCGCAAACGTGTTCGAGTACATCGACGTTATGCACGAGCAGGCGACGCTTGAGCGCATCCGCGCGCAGGCGATGACGCTCACGACCGCGGCGACGCTTGACGAGTGCCGCGAAGCGGTCAAGGCGCTTGGCGAGGAATTTGGCGCGGGGCGCAAGATCGAATCGTGGACTTTGGCTGAGCTGCTGGCGGACTTCGCAACGCGGCAGGCCGACCAGACGCCGAAGGAGTACATCGGATACGGTCTCGCGCCGGTCGACGAAGGTACATACACAGAGCGCGGCGATATCGTCATGATCGGCGGCTCCCCCAGCGACGGCAAGACCGCCTTCGCCCTCATTACGGCTTATCACATGGCGCAGAAGTACAACGTCGGGTTCTTCTCGCTGGAAACGAACAAAGAGAAGCTGGAGGACCGCCTTGTCGCGTCCGGCTTTCAGATCGACCTCGCGGCGATCAAGAAAAACTCGCTGTCCGACGAGGATTGGAGCCGCTTTGAAAAGGGTCTGCCCGACGCGTCGAGACGGCGGCTGCGGATCTTCCGCGCATCCGGCATCACGGCGGACGAGATCATCTGGACTTCACGCGCCTATGGGCTTGATGTCGTTTTCATCGACTATGTTCAACTCATTACGCCGGAGGTCACGCGCGGAGTGTCCCGCGCAGATCAGATGGCCGAGGTATCGCGCACGCTGAAAACGTTCGCGCTGACATCGAACACTGCGGTCGTGGAGCTGGCGCAGCTCACGCGTCAGGAACGCGGCTCAAAACGCGAGCGCGATATGTTCGACCTCGGCGAGAGCTCCCAGTTCGAGAAGGATGCAGACATCATCCTGCTGCTCTATCGCCCGGGATCGGATACGCATTTCATTGAGGGCGACAAGCACAGCGAAACCCTCGATCCGGACAAGACGCGCATCCTGCGCGTAGCGAAGAACAAAGAGGGGCGCTGGGGCCGCTGGCCGCTTTCCTTTGACGGCGCGCATCAGAGCTTTTCCATTCTGGCAGAGAACTCGTTCAACGCCGTGCAGCGCGCGGTGCGCGAGGAGAAGCACAAACGCTCCGGCATACAAGGGCAGCAATCCTTCGAGACGCTGGGACAAGCTGACGAGAAGGGGATGCCGTTTTGAGCATACCCAAGGTAGGCGATACGTTTACGCGCAAGCCGAGCGCGTTCAGCCGCGAGGGCTGGAGCGGGCCGGTCCTGCTGCGCTGGACGGTGATCTACGTCAACGAGCGCCACAGACTATACACCGCGGAGGCCGAATGCAATGGCTATCGGCTCCGCGAGAGCTTCAAATTTTGAGGAGGAACACATGAGGACCACGGCGATATTTTCCTACAAGGGCGGGACGGGAAAGACGACCACCGCTATCAACCTGGGCGCGGAACTCGCCGCGCGGGGCAAGCGCGTGCTGCTCATCGACGCGGACGGGCAACGGAACACCACCGCGTTCTTCGCGGTTGACGCCGAGTTCTGCGGCACGGTGTACGACCTGCTGACCGCGCCCGACTCGTATTACGAGAACTATATCCGCGAGACCATCGTACCGAACCTGTCCGTGCTTCCGTCCAGCGAGGCGCTGGCGACCATCGAGCTGCAGGCCTCTCTGGGCAATCGCAGTTATCTCTACACCCATGCGCTCCAAGACCTCTGCGAGGCGCTTGCGGGTGACGACGCGGCGGACTTTGTGCTCATCGACTGCCCGCCGTCGTTTGCGCCGCAGACGCTCGCGGCGCTGCTGGCGGCGGACGACGTGGTCGTGCCGCTGACGCTGGACGATTTTGCCGTATCCGGCCTGCGCGACGTCAACACGTCGGTCAACGGCGCGCGGGAGGCGAACCCGCGGCTGCGGATCGCGGGCGTGCTGGTCACGATGTTCGACCATTCCGCCGTGTCCCGCGACGCCGACGCGGCGCTGAGGGCGAGCGGGTTCCCCGTATACGGGCAGACGATCCGCGCGTCGAAGCTGCCGAGCCGCATGTCGTTCGAGCGCCGACCACTGCGCGGCTTTGCGGGGTGGTCGCCCATCGCGCGGGACTACGCTAAATTCTGCGAGGAGTATCTGGGAGGTGACGGCAATGGCTAAGAAGAACGGCATCGGCGACGTACTCGCCGCGACGCTGGGCGACGTGTCCAATTCCGACACCGCCGGACGCGAGCAAATCGAGTACATTCCGCGCACCGCTCTGGTCGCGGACGAGAAGAACTTTTACAGCATAGAGGGCGTCGAGGAGCTGGCGGCGAATATCGAGCTGATCGGCCTGCAGCAGCCGCTCCGCGTGCGGCCCATTGAGGGCGGGGACGGGCTTTACCGCGTCGTGTCCGGCCACCGCCGCCGCGCGGCGCTGGACAAGTTGGCGCTCGACAGCAACCGCGGCTTCGAGCAGGTGCCGTGCATCGTGGAGCGCGACGACGTGTCGCCCGCGATGCAGGAGCTGCGGCTCATCTACGCCAACAGCAGCACGCGCGACATGACCGACGCGGATCTCGCCAAGCAAGC
>JAFTGG010000062.1 GCA_017458025.1 Oscillospiraceae bacterium
CCCGCCGATCTCGTCGATGGTGCCGTCTTCTTTGACAAGCTCAAAGCGGCAGTCGAAGCCGAACTTTGCGACCGCGCCGGCGACCGCCGCGGAAATGAGCACCCACGGCCCCGCCAGCACGCCCAGCACGCCGCCGGCGATGCCCGCGTTGACGGGAATGTTCACGAGCTCCTCGCCGCCGCGCATGACGCGGATACGGTTCACGTTGCCCTTCTGCACCGCGGCTTTGATCCTCTCGACCAGCGCGTTGACCTTCTCGTTGACGTCGATGTTGACGCCGCTTTCCTTCTCAATGGCGATGATGGCGTCGACGACGCTGCCGTTCGCGGATTCGAGCGCCGCCTTGGCCTCCTCGTAGGTGCAGCCCGTGCGCTCGCGCACCTGATCGACCATTTCGAGCGTGATTTCCATGTTTATGTCCTCCTTCTCATCGGCTGATTGATATACTTCCCTTTCGGGCTTACGCTTACTCTAGCAAGGAATTATTTCCTGTTCATCAACGAAGTATGAATAAACTGAAAACTCAAATAAACGGGTTATAGTACCGCGTGCCGCGCACGAGCGTGTCCGTGACGGCGAGCACCAGCAGCGCCGCGCAGAGCGCCATGCAGACGACGTCCGCCGCGCGGAACGCGCGGGCGCGGTACCATGTCCGCGTCTTGCCCTTGCCGAAGCCGCGCAGCTCCATAGCGTTGGAGATGACCTCGATGCGGTCCATGCTGGACAAGATCAGCGGAATGAGAATCGCGCTCGCCGCCTTGAGGCGCTTGACGAGCGATTCCTTCTTGCTCATCTCGACGCCGCGCGCCTGCTGCGACTGCGAGATGTCGTGGTACGCGCGCTGGATATCGGGAATATAGCGCAGCGCCAGCGCGACGGAGTAGGACACCCTGTAGCTCACGCCGATGCGGCTCAGCGACGCGGCAAACTCGCTGGGGTCGGTGGTGCAGACGAACAGCAGCAGCACCGGAATGGACGCGAAGTATTTGAGGATCAGGTTCAGGTGGTAAAATAGCTGCTCCGCCGTCACGGTGTACGGCCCCGCGATGGTGAGCAGCACCGTGCGCGTGCCGTAGATGCTCACGCCGTGCTCCGGCGCGAAGACGTAGACCATGACGTTGTTGAGCACCATGAACACGAACGTCACCCAGAAGACCGCCTTGATATCGCGGAACTTGATTTGCGAAACGCCGAACAGGATCAGCGCCGCGACGGGCATCAGCGCAAGGATACGCGTGTCGTACGTCACCATCGACGCGAACGACCACAAAAGCAGGCATACCAGCTTGGTCGCGCCGGTGAGACGATGGATCGGAGACGGGCGGTCGATGTAGTTAAAAATGTTGATCATCGCTCGCGCACCTCCCTGTCATGGTCGATGAACCGCTGCACAAAGGCGCGCGGATCGTCGACGCCGCAGAGGACGGCAAGCTCGTAAAGGCTCGTCTCCCGCAGGCTGGCGCGCGCGACGACGTCGGGGTCGGTCAGAATATCGGCGGGACTCGCGTCCGCGATCTTTTCGCCGTCCGCGAACACGACCGCGCGGCGGCAATATTCGAGCATCAGGTGCATGTCGTGCGTAATCATCACAACCGTGACGCCGCGCTCGTTAAGCTCCCTCAGGAACTCCATGATCTCGGTATAATGCCGGAAGTCCTGCCCCGCCGTCGGCTCGTCGAGAATAATCATCTCCGGATCGAGCGCCAGGATCGACGCGATGGTGACGCGCTTTTTCTGTCCGAAGCTCAGCGCCGAAACCGGCCAATGGCGGAACGGGCGCAGCCCGCAGATATCGAGCGCATGCTCGACGCGCTCTTTCTGCTCCGCCTCGCCCACGCCGCGGGCCACGAGCCCCAGCGCCACCTCGTCGAAGATCTGCACCTTGGAGATCATCTGGTTCGGGTTCTGCAGGCAAAAGCCGATGTGGTCGGCGCGCTCCTTGATGGACAATTCCGTCAGGTCGCGCCCGTCGAAGGCCAGCGTGCCCTCCTGCTGCGTCTCGAAGCCGCAGACGACCTTGGAGAACGTGGACTTGCCCGCGCCGTTGCGCCCCACGATCGCCATCATCTCGCCCTTGCGCACCGTGACCGACACGTCGCGCAGCGCCTCGAAACCGTTGTCATAGGCGAAGCGGATATGCCGCGCGTCCAAAAGCGCCGGAGCCTCCGGCGGCTCGGGCGCGGGCGGCGTCTCGCGGAACCAGCGGCGCACCGCCGCCTTCTGCCCGTCGTCAAGACGCAGCGCTTTTATATTATGTAAACCCATATCAGGCCGCAGCGCGACGCCCGCGTGCTTGAGCGCGGTGACGTACAGCGGCTCGCGGATCCCCTGCGCGCGCAGCAGGTCGGAGGCAAGCAGCTCGTCCGGCGTCGTGTCCGCGACAATGCGTCCGTCCTGCATCAGGATCACGCGGTCCACGTCGCGGTGCAGCACGTCCTCAAGGCGGTGCTCGATGATGATGACCGTCGTCTTCGTCTGCCGCTTGATGTCGTCGATCAGCTCGATCGCCTGTTTGCCCGCCGCGGGGTCAAGGTTCGCCAGCGGCTCGTCGAACAGCAGGATCGGCACGTTGTCCACCATCACGCCCGCCAGCGACACGCGCTGCTTCTGTCCGCCGGACAGCTCGTTCGGCGCGTGATCGAGATGCGATAAGATGTTGACCTGCTCCGCCGCCGCGTCAACGCGGCGAAACAGCTCGCTCTGCGGCACATTGTCGTTTTCGAGCGCGAAAGCGATATCCTCCGCCACCGTGAGCCCGACGAACTGTCCGTCCGCGTCCTGCAGCACGGTGCCCACCATCTTCGACACGTCGAACAGGCTCAGCTCGCTCGTCTCCCTGCCGAGGATATGCAGGCTGCCCCGCATCTCGCCGTGGTAAGAAAACGGGATCAGCCCGTTGAGGCAGTGCGCCAGCGTGGACTTGCCGCAGCCCGACGGCCCGCAGATCAGCACCTTTTCGCCCTCGCGGATCGTGAGGGTGAGGTCGTGCAGCGTCGGCTCCTTCTGCGCGTTGTACTGCCATGTGAAGTTTTTTAATTCGATGACAGGCTGTTTCACAATATATATGATCTCCTAGTAAAATAAGGGCCGACGAATGTCGACCCTTACAAGCCTCGCAGAGCTTCGCGCCCGCGGGCGCGAAAGGCTCTTAAATCATGCTTTGCCGCGACACGCGCGGCAAAGCATACTTCTCGCGGAGCGCGCGTGCGAGCGAAGCGAGTGCGGGAAGCGGGGCGCGTCTTTCTCGCAAAAGAAGACGTCAGTCTTCTTTTGCGAGAGACCCCTTTTGCGGACGCGCCTTGGCGTAAGCGACGCAGAGCAGGCTGCCGATGATGGCGGTCGTCACGGCATTGCCGATACCGGCGACAAGGCCCTGCGCGAACAGCTTCTCAACCGGCTCGTTATAGATGATGATATCGAGCACCGGCGCGCACACGCCCCAGCACAGAACATGGCAGACGAGCTGCGTGAGGTTGAAGCGAATGATCTCCTTCTTGCCGCACACGCCGTCGGCAAGCGTCATCTTGCGGGTGCCGAAGCCCATCAGGCAGCCGAACACGGCGGAAGCGATGACCCAGCTCCACCAGATGCCCCAGCCGTAGGACGCGTCGATGAGCGCGTGGCCGATAAGGCCGATGAGCGCGCCGGCGATGGGGCCGAACACGGCGGCCATGAACGCCAGAACGCCGTACTGAATGGAGATGTTGGTATTGGGCACGGGGCTCGGGATCGCGACGAAGCGGCCGCAGACGAAGAACAGCGCCGCGCCGATGCCGATGGCGACGACGGTTCTGACCGAAAGCTTGTTGTTCATGGGTGGATTCCTCCTAAAAAGTTTTGGATACACACGAAATCGTCGGAAAACGACATGGACAGAATACACCTTTTATCCACCGCCGTCAAGCCGCCGTCTCTTGCTTTTTTATACGAGGTTGCTGTATAATTTATCCAATCTTTTGGACAGAAATGAGGTAACCCTATGGACACGGACAAGCTGCTCGCCGGCATGGAGACGGCGGCGCGCGAGGCGGGCAGAATCATGCTTGAGGCGGACAATATCCGCGCAAGCACCACGGAAAAGGCGGGCCACGCCAACTTCGTCACCAGCTACGACAAGCGTGTGCAGGCGTACCTATTTGACGCGCTTGGCAAGCTTCTGCCGGAGGCGAAGTTCATCGGCGAGGAGGACGGCGCGGATGCGTTCACCGACGAGGACCGCCGCGGCTTTGCGTTCTGCGTCGACCCCATCGACGGCACCACCAACTTCGTAACGGGCTTCCGCCCGTCGGTCACGTCCATCGCGCTGCTGCGCGACGGCGCGCCGTATCTCGGCGTCGTCTACAACCCCTACGACGACCTGATGTTCACCGCCGCACGCGGCAAGGGCGCATACTGCAACGGCAAGCGGCTCCGCTCCTCAACCGAGCCGCTCGCGAGCAGCCTTGTGATGTTCGGCACCGCCGCCTATAATCCGGAGCTCAACGCGCGCACGTTCGCGCTCTGCGCCGACTATCTGCCCCGCTGCGTCGATCTCCGGCGCACCGGCTCGGCGGCGTGGGACCTGTGCAATCTCGCTATGGGGACCATCGGGCTGTTCTTCGAGGCAAAGCTCCAGCTCTGGGACTTCGCCGCGGCCGGACTCATCGCCACGGAGGCGGGCTGCCGCCTCACCGATCTGGACGGCAATCCGCCGGCCTGGGACGGCCCCTGCCCGCTGCTCTGCGCGTCACAGGGCGTCGCGCGGGAGGACTATCTCCCTCGCGTATGATACCGATACCGCTATCGGATAAAAGCTTACACTGTTTACCCGATAGATGCCGGCGGCATACAGTTGCTGACGCGACTACGTCTCATGCGAACTCATATAAAACGCATAAAAAAGGCTGCCGCGAAAGCGGCAGCCTCAGAACCTGTATTCACAGCCGCCGAACACCGTCCGCGCTGGTCTTTTCCGCTATCCTTCGACTGTGAAGACAGGTTCTCAGCTTATTCCCGTCTCATGCGCTTGAGCTGCATATCCATGATCGCCTTGGCGATCGCGTCCTCGACCGCGGGCGTGATCTCGGTGAACTCGCAGCCGTACTCAAAGCCGTTTTTCCGCCGCGTCACGCGGCGCACCACGCAGATGAGCGGCGCAAGCTGCAAGCCCTCCAGCGGGTTCGCGCGAAGCAGCAGCTTTTCGCCGACCTTATACTCCTCCGGCGAGAGGAGGCAAACGCCGCCGGCGCTGATGTTGACCAGACGGCAGACCTCGGAGTCCAGGCCCACCTGCCGAATCGGCATGATGTCGCCGCCGGTGGCGGTCTCCTGCCGGTAAAACGCGCGGTCGTTGTCCTTGCCGGTGATCCGAAGTCCAGACACTCTCCAGGTACTGCTGTCCCGCGGCGTCAGCTCCGCTTCCATATGGACCGCCTTCTTCACCGAATCCTCATAGCCGCGCATCACGACGGGCAGATAGCCGGACACGCCCTCAAGCCGCGGGCCGGAGATGGTCTGCAGCTCCAGGCTGCCGTCCCACGCGAGTCTGACGCGGGCGACAAACAGGAGCCGTCCGGTCTCCTCATCCATGACCTCGACGCGCATTCCTTCATATTCGGAAAGGTCTCCCGTACCTCCGCTTTTCGCCTTGCGGCGGTCAAAAAGGCCCACGCGCAACACCTCCTGCCTGTCAAAATAGCTTTTCTATATTAGCACAATCCATCGACGAATGGAAGCAGAAATCTGTACAAAAACGCACGTTCGTGTTTGTCGAAAAAAGAATATTGCGCGGCGATCCCGAACTATGGTATGCTGTATTTGTAAAAATTTTGCGAGCGCGAGGTGTCGGATATGAAAAAGATCTTGATCGTTGACGATGCGCAGTTCATGCAAAAAGTGACCAGCGGGATCCTCTCGGAAAAATACGAGACGGTCTGCGCCTCCTCGGGTCCCGAGGCGATGGAGCTGTACGAAAAAGAGAATCCGGACATGATCCTCAGCGACCTCATCATGCCGCAGATGACCGGCCTTGAGCTCCAGCGCCTGCTGACGGAGAAGTACGATGAGCACATTCCGTTCATGTTCATGACCGCCGACGAACGCGAGGAGAACGAAAGCCTCGGCCTCGAAGCCGGCGCGATGGACTACATTCGCAAGCCCTTCAAGCCCGAGGTGCTGCTGCGCCGCGTGGACAACATCATGCGCCACGTTGAGAACCTGCGCCAGATCCAGGGCCTCAAGGTCGTGGCGGAAACCGACCCGATGACGGGGCTCCTCAACAAGGCGTTCGCGACCAAGACCCTCGCCGAGCTCTGCCCCAAGGCGAACGGTATTTTGATGATGGTCGATCTGGACAGCTTCAAGCTCGTCAACGACATTCACGGTCACGGCATGGGCGATCGTATCCTGATCCGTTTTTCCGAGATTCTGCGCAGCGTGATTCGTTCGAGCGACGTCGCGGGCCGCATGGGCGGCGACGAGTTCATCGTCTTCTGCCGCGATATCCGGGACGAGCAGTTGATCGAAGAAAAATCCGCGGCCATCAATTCCCTGCTCCTTGCCTCGGCAAAAGAGTTCATGGGCGAGGATATGAATATCCCCCTCGGCGCGTCTATCGGCGCGGTGCTCGTGCCGGACGAGGGCACGGAGTTCGCCGACCTCTACAAGAAAGCCGACAAGGCGCTTTACACCGTCAAGCAAAACGGCAAGCACGGCTACGCCTTTTTCCGCGCGCACGACGCCGCCTCCGCCGCCGAAGCGCCGAAGGAGAGCGCCGGTTCGCTCGACAGCGCGCGCATGATCCTCGACGAGCGCAACCGCCAGAAAGGCTCCTATGAGCTCGGCTTCGAGAACTTCCGCAGCGTCTACCGTTTCATCGTCCGCTCGATGGAAAATTACCACTACGACGCGGAGTTTGTCCTCTTTACCTTTGCCGCCGACGTTCCCGCCGACACGGCGGACAGCTTCGGCGACCTGCTCCGTCAGTCCCTGCGCCGCAGCGACGTCTACACCAAGAGCGCCAAGGGACAGTACATGGTCCTGCTCCCGCAGCCCGGCGCCGACCACGGCGAAGCGATCGTTCAGCGGATCCTGACGAATTGGAACAGCCTTGCGGGCGGCACGCCCGTCGCCTGCGATCACGAAACGGTGCAGTCGGTCGAGCAATAGTTGACATAAAAATGGAAGCCGCGCGGCTGCCATTTTTATTGCTCCGCCAATATCCGCTCAAGAACAGCGAGCACATCGTCGCACTGCCGCGGGAAGCGCTGCCGCAATTCCGGCGATGCAGTTGACATAAGATATGACACGCCCGCCGTTTCCAGCATAGCCACGTCGTTCCAATTGTCGCCGAACGCGGCGGTCTCATCGGGCGGGACGCCGAGCGCGCCGCAGAGGCCGCGCAGGCCCGCGCCCTTATCCGCGAGCGTAAAGTCGAGCCACGCGGGGCCCGCCTCCGCCATGCGGAACATACCGCCAAACCGCGGGCCGAGCGCCGCTTTCGGCGCGTCGAGCCCCTCGGGCGCGTAGGCGGACACCTTGACGACGTCCTCCGCGACGTCCTCGACGCGCTCCACGACGCGGATATGGTTCCCCGTCATCTCCCGAAACGCCGCTATGAAGCCCGCGTCCTTCGGGCACAGGTAGCTGACGTTCTCGCCGGAGACGAGCACCTCGCAGCCGGGCAGCGCGAGAATCGCGCGCATCAGCGCGAGCGCGCCGGCGCGCGGCATGGGCGTCTTGAACAGCAGCTTCGCTTCCGCTTCGGGGCCCGCGCCCATCACGACCGCGCCGTTCTCGCAGAGATAAGCGATCTCGTCCGCCACCGGCGCGAAAAGGCGTCGCAGCGAATGGTATTGCCGCCCCGACGCGGGGCAGAACAGCACGCCCGACGCGCGCAGGGCGCGAACGAGCGGAAACAGCGCCTCCGGCAGCCCCGCTTCCCCGTAGGGGATCAGCGTGCCGTCAATATCGCTGACAATCAGTTTGATACGCATTTTTCTTCACCGTTCCACAGGGTAATCCGATTTTTTCCAGGCCTTGTTTTAAAAATGGGCAACGTGACCGACGGCGAGGGATTCTTTCGTCAGGCAAGGCCGATTTGACGCGGCAATGCTTTGCGTATTGCAAGAAAAATTGCCGCGGCATGGCGGAAAAAGACCCGCCGTTTGGGCATGTCGGCATTTTTTCAAACAAGGCCTAAAAGACAACCGATTAATTTCTTGCGTTTTCTGCCGATGTATGATATAGAAATATCTGTCAAGGCTTTGGAAAGGGGGCGTA
>JAFTGG010000063.1 GCA_017458025.1 Oscillospiraceae bacterium
CGTTGCTGTATCGATACATATGCGCCTCCGAGTGCAAGGCTTTTGCCCGTTTTTCGCCGTTTTCCTTGCACTTAGTATAGCATATATTGCTGGGTTTTGCTTGTGTTTATCAGCATTTTCGCGTTATTCAGTAGACATTATATAACAATATTTTCCGCTATATTGCTATCCACAAAGCAGTTACCCCCTAACTCTTTGTAGGTAGTACCCCCCTGTTAGCGGGGGGGGGTACAGCGGGAGGAGCGACCTCCCGCTGCTGCGCTTGTCGGGTTACTTCGCCGGCTTGTCCGGCTTCTCTTCCGCAGAAGTTGAATTGCTAGGCGGCATCTTGAGCGCTGCTGACAAAGCAGCCACAGATGCAGCCATCTGGACACGCTTCTTATCGTCGAAGAACAACTGCACCTGCTCGCCGATTTGGATATCCCTCCAGACGTCAGCGGAGACGCACTTGAGCTTCTCAGCCTTGAAGCCGACCGCCGAGTAATCCTCCGACACATAGCTACTCACCGGCGAAATGACGTACATGTTGAAGTACGATTGCTTCACCGGCACCGGCTTACCGCCGATAAGTTCTGTCCGGCCCGTGTCGAAGTTTCCCTGCGCATGACCTACATACACATAGCCTTGGAAATTGCCAGATACGATGAAATCGTCCATTTAGGACCTCTCTTTCCGCGCTTATAGCGCTGTATAAAATTAGACAGCCGGAGCAGTGCTCCGACTGTCCAAATTCAATATAAACTCCGCCGCTGCTGCACTTTTATGCAAATCGCTTGACAGGACAGCCGAAGATAGTTTACAATATATATATCTATGCAGACACAGGAAAGGGGCGGTCCCATGCTTGCCTATATCGGCCGTCAGGCGATCTATAACACCGTATACAACGTCGCGGGCTATGAGCTGCTGTACCGGCGCAATGAGCAGATCGGCGCCGCAGGACTCGACATGGACGGCGATGAGATGACCAAGAGCGTCCTGCTCGACGCGGTCAACGTGTTCGGCATTAAGAACCTGACCAACGGACTGCCAGCCTACATCAACTTCACGCGCAACCTCATTATGGACGATTTCGCGTACCTGTTCGATCCGAGCGACATCGTGGTCGAGGTGCCGAGCGAGATATTTGTCAACGATGCGCTGGTGAGCAAGCTCTCCAGCCTGCAGCGAGCGGGCTATCAGCTTTCGCTCAACAGCTACAATGAGAAGAACGGCCGCATCAAGTTCGACCGCATCATCAACTCGTTCGACGTCATTCGCCTGAACATTGCGGGCAAGAACCGCCTGCAGGTCAAGGACCTGCTCCAGCGTTTGCGTTTCAGCCGCACCCAACTGCTCGCTGAACGCGTGGAGACGGAGTCCGAGTTCGAGATGGTTCAGGCGCTCAAGTTCACGCTGTTCCAGGGCTATTACTTCGAGCGTCCCGACACCGTGAGCAAGCAGGTGTCGCTGACCGCGACGCCGTACGGCAAGCTGCTTGCCGAGCTGATGAAGCCGCACCCCAATTTTGAGATGTGCTGCCGTATCGTCGAAAGCGACGGCATGCTTTCGCACTTGTTCCTGCGCCGCGCGCTCAAGGCGCGTTACAATCGCGAGAACGTTGCGGCGGAGATCCGGCGCGGCATGACGCTGATGGGGCTCGACGGCCTGCGTCAGTGGACGGCGGCGCAGTTCCTCAAGCAGGTCAACACCACCGCTTCCGACGAGCTGGCGCGCAAGGCGTTTCTGCGCGGGCGTTTTGTGGAGCGACTGGTGCAAAAGTCGGAGACCTCGATCGCGAAGGAGCAGGGGTTCTTCCTCGGCCTTATCAGCCTGCTCGATCAGGTGACCGGCGCGACGCTGGAGAGCATTCTGACGGAGCTGACGCTTCCGGAGGAAGCGGCGGCGGCGCTGCTCGGTAAGCAGGAGAACGAGTATTCCGCGTTTTTGCAGTATGCGATGGTCTACGAGATGGCGTCAGGTACGGCGCAGTTTCCAAACATCAAGCTGCGCCTCGGCGACCGCCGCGTGTCGAACCTGTACATGGAGTGCATGGCGGACACCGACAGGGCGTTTGCCGAAGTTCTGGAAGAATAAGCGCAAGAAAAAAAGAGCGGCGCAAGCCGCTCTTTTTTCTTAAATCTCCATCGTCGTGCTGCCGGCGAGGTTTGCCTTCGTGTGCAGCAGCAGCGTGTCGCCCGCTTTGAGGCGGGTCGAGCCCTTGGGAATGATGGTGCGGTTGCCGCGCTTGACCATGATGATGATGGTCTGCCGCGAGATGTCCAGGTCGCGGATATACTGCCCGTTCCACGGGCTCTTTTCCAGCAGCACGACCTCTTTGAGGTCGATGGGCACGCTGTCGCGCAGCGGCTCCGCGCCGAGAACGATCGTGTCGTGCTCCTCGAGGGCAAGGTCGCCGCGCGGGACGATGACTTCGTGCCCGCGATGGATCGCAGTGAGAATGACGCCGTGCGGCAGGCGCAGCCCGGCGACGGTCTGGCCGATCCACGCGTCTTTGGATTCGAGGCGGAACTTAATGAAGTGGATATCCTGTTCCTTCGCCACCGTGGCGCTCGCCTGAATACGGTTGTACTGCTCGACGAAGCCGGCGCTGATGATACCGGTGGGGATAGCGACCATGCCGACGCCGAGGAACGTGATGACCGTGCCGAGCGTTTTGCCGAGCATCGTGACCGGATAAATATCGCCGTAGCCGACGGTCAACAGCGTCGACACCGACCACCAGATGCCGGAGAACGCGTTTTCAAACACGTCCGGCTGCGCGTCGTGCTCGACGCTGTACATGCATAGGCTGGAGCCGAGCATCAGCACGAGAATGATGAACACGGAGGACAGGAGCTGCTGCTTTTTGCCGGCGACGACCTCCGCGATCGCGTTGAGCGAGTCATAGTACGCGGTGATGCGGAACAGCCGGAAGATACGCACCACGCGGAACATGCGGAACGCGACCGCGCCCGCCGGAAAGAAAACCGGCAGGTAATAGGGCAGGAAGCTCAGCAGGTCGATGATGCCGGTAAACGAGAAAACGTACTTCACAATCGACCGCCATTCCGGCTTTTTGTAATAGATATACTTCGCCGCGATCAGACGCAGCACATAGTCGACCGCAAAGCAGGCGACCGTGACCGCCTCGATGAAGTCGAACAGCGGGCCGTATACGGCGTCGAGCGAGTCGAACGTACTCATGACGGACACGGTGAGGTTGACGATGATAATGCCCGTGATCAGGAAGTCGTAGCCGCGGCTCAGCCGGTCCTCCGACGCGCCGATCTCGATAACGCGCGCCAGCTTTTCCCGCCAGGATTCGGTTTTCTTTTTATGTTTGTCCATACGGGTATGATACCACAGGCGAAGCGTATTGCAAACAAATTTTTATTCGCTCTTGAAAACCTACTAAACTCATAGTATAATAGCTTTAAAGAGGTGAGAACACATGATGATTTCCACACGCGGGCGTTATGCGCTGCGTATGATGCTCGATCTCGCGGAGTACCAGGGCGAGGGCTACGTCGCGCTCAAGGACGTCGCGCGGCGGCAGGAGATATCGAAGAAGTATCTGGAGCAGATCATTCCGATCCTCAACCGGGCGGAGCTGCTGCAGACAACGCGCGGCTATCAGGGCGGCTATCGTCTCGCGCGCAAGCCCGTGGACTACACGCTCGGCGATATCCTCCGCGCGACAGAGGGCTCGCTCGCGCCGGTCAGCTGCCTCGAGGGCGACGTTAACCTCTGCACGAAGCAGGCGGACTGCGCGACGCTGCCGATCTGGGCGGGTCTGGACAAGGTCATCAACGAGTATCTGGACTCTATCACGCTGCAGGACGTGCTCGACGAGCAGAACAGCCGGCGAGGAAACGACTATGTTATATGAGAAAACACCGCCGAAAGGCGGTGTTTTCTTTTAATAGTTCTCGGCTTTGATTTGGAAATACCCCTGCGCGTAGCCGCAGACGGGGCAGGCGTCCGGCGCTTTCTTGCCGACGACGATGTGGCCGCAGGCGATGCACTGCCAGACCGTATCGCCGTCGCGGGAAAAGACCAGCCCGCCCTCGATGTTCTCGATCAGCTTGCGGTAGCGTTCCTCATGCTGCCGCTCGATTTCGCCGACCTTCTCAAACAGCGCCGCGATCTGGCCGAAGCCCTCCTCCTTCGCGGTCTTGGCGTAGTCCTTGTACAGGTCCGTCCATTCGTGGTTCTCGGTCTGCGCGGATTCCTTGAGCGCGGGGAGCGTTTCCGGCATCCGGTTGCCGTGCAGCTCCTTGTACCACATCTCCGCGTGCTCTTTCTCGTTGCGCGCCGTCTCGTCGAACAGCGCCGCGATCTGCTGGTAGCCGTCCTTGCGCGCCTGCGCGGCGAAAAATTCGTATTTGGTGCGCGCCTTACATTCGTCGCCGAACGCCTGCCAGAGCGCCGCCTCCGTCTTGCTGCCTTTGAGTTCCATAAATTACCTCCTGCGATATGAATTGCCCTTAGTTTGCGCAGGAGGCGGCCTGCTTATGCGTGCGAACGGCGGTCAGCACAGCGGAAACAGGGCGTCTTCATAATCCTTTACATAGTATCGGAGGTGCGTTCTGCCCTTTTGGACGATCGTGTGACCCTCGGCCTCCAACCGCTCTTTCTGTGCCGAGGCGCCGCCGGGATATTTTTCATTCAGCTCGCCATTCGCTTTCAGCGTCCGCCAGAAGGGCGTCTTGTCCTCTGCCCGCTGCTCGCTTGCCCATGCGGCGATGGATACGAAGATCCCGGCGGTGATCGGTTCCGTAAAATCCGCGCCGGAGCGCTTTGCAAAGTATTCACGGA
>JAFTGG010000064.1 GCA_017458025.1 Oscillospiraceae bacterium
GATGGCGCTGTGCTTGCGGTCGTAGGTCACCTTGCTCGGACGGATACCGTAGCCTGTTTCGAGATAGTAAGTGCCGAGGCGGTGCGTAGGCGTCTCCTCGGGCGTGCTCAAAATAACGGGCGTGCAGTGCACGTCGTTGCTGCGCAGCATGCGCACGGCGCTCTTGCCGAGGGAGTTGTTCGGCACAACGGTGAAGAATGTGCTGTCCACGCCGAGGTTCGCCAGCGCCAGCGCGATGTTCGCCTCGCTGCCGCCGTAGCTCGCCTCGAAGTTCGTCGCGACGCGGATCTTGCCGTAATCGGGCGGGGTCAGGCGGAGCATGATCTCGCCAAACGTGATGAATTTCTGCCCGACTTCGCCCCGAAGCAGCGGATTGGCGTGTTCCATGTCAGCGCTGGATGCGGCCGGAGCCGTCGCCGCCGGCGAGCTTTTCCACCTCGGCGAGCGTGACCATGTTGTAGTCGCCCTCGATGGAGTGCTTGAGCGCGGACGCCGCCACGGCGAACTCCACCGCCTCCTGCGTGCTCTTGCCGGAGAGCAGCGAATAGATCAGGCCGCCGCCGAAGCTGTCGCCGCCGCCGACGCGGTCGATGATGCGCAGCTCATACTTTTTAGAGAAGCAGTATTCGCCGCTCTTGACGTCGTAGAGCATCGCGCTCCAGCCGTTGTCGCTGGCGGAGTGGGACTCGCGCAGCGTGATGGCGACCTTCTCGAAGCCGAACTTGTCGGCGAGCTGCTTGGCGACGCTCTTGTAGCCCTCGCGGTTGATCTCGCCGGCGTAGATGTCGGTGGCCTCCGCCTCGATGCCAAACACGTCCTTCGCGTCCTCCTCGTTGGAGATGCACACGTCGACGTACCGGCAGAGGTCGGTCATCGCCGCGCGCGCCTGCTCGCGGGTCCACAGCTTGCCACGGTAGTTGAGATCGCAGGAAATCTTGACGCCCTTGGTCTTCGCCGCCTTGCAGGCTTCCTTGCAGATCTCGACCACGTTGGGGCCAAGCGCGGGGGTGATGCCGGTGAAGTGGAACCAATCCACGCCCTCGAAGATCTTGTCCCAATCGAAGTCTGCGGTGGTGGCTTCCTGAATGGCGCTGTGCGCGCGGTCGTAGATGCAGACGCTGCCGCGCTGCGACGCGCCCTTCTCGTTGTAATAGATGCCCACGCGGTCGCCGCCGCGCACGATCAGGCTGGTATCCACGCCGTAGCGGCGCAGGCTGTTCACCGCGCACTGTCCGATGGCGTGAGCGGGAAGCTTCGTGACATAGGCGGCGTCCATACCGTAGTTCGCGAGGGACACGGCGACGTTCGCCTCGCCGCCGCCGAAGGTAAATTCGAGGTGGTCGGCCTGCACGAAGCGCTCATAGTTGTAGGGCTGAAGGCGAACCATGATCTCGCCGAAGGTTACGATTTTAGGCATAGCAAAACTCTCCTTAAACGTATTATTTTGCGACACAGGCGCGCACAGCAGTCCTTCAAATCAGCACGTCCTTCCGACGCGCCGTTGTGTCGCCGGCTTTTGAGCTATTTCGCGGCGTAAGCCGCGATCGCTTGATTCAGTTTACTGAACCAAGTGAATGGCAAATCCCGCGAAGTCGCCCTTGATGTACGCGAACTTTGCCGCGCCCTTGTCGTTGTAGGTGACGCTCTCGGGGTCAAATTCGACGCCCTGACGGCCGAGGTGGTACATCGCGCGCTCGACGCTGTTGGTCTTGATGCCGATGTGGCCCTTGGCGCCGGGGCCGCCGTGGCTCATGTACTCGACCGCGTCGCCGGCGAACCAGCTCTTGCTGGTCTCGCGCGGCGCGAAGCCGAACATGGCGGACACCAGCCGCGCCAGCTTCTCCGCCTCCGCCGGATCGCCGCAGTTGACGCCGACGTGGGCCAGACGGAAGCCGAGCATCGTCTTGACCGCCTCCTTGCAGATGGCGGTGATCTCGTCCCACTTCTCGCCCTCGATAAGCTCCTTCTTGACCATCCAGGTGCCGCCGCAGGCGACGATCTGGTCGAAGGAGAGGTAGTCCATCAGGTTCTTGGTGTTGACGCCGCCGGTAGGCATCCACTTGAGGCTGCGGTACGGGCCCGCGAGGGATTTGAGCTTCTTGACGCCGCCGTTGTCCTCCGCGGGGAAGAACTTGACGACCTCAAGGCCCATCGCCATCGCCTGCTCCATCTCGCCGCCGGTGGCGGTGCCGGGGAGCATCAGCGCGCCCTTGGAGAGGCCGTACTTGACCATCTCGGGGTTGAAGCCTGGGCTGACGATGAACTTGCTGCCCGCCGCCAGCGCGCGGTCGAGCTGGTCGGGCGTCAGCACGGTGCCCGCGCCGACGAGCATCTCGGGGACCTCGGCGGCGATCGCCTTCATCGCGTCCTCGGCCGCGGCGGTGCGGAACGTGACCTCCGCCGCGGGCAGGCCGCCAGCGACCAGCGCCTTCGCCAGCGGCACGGCCTTTTTCGCGTCGTCGATGGCGATGACCGGCACGATGCCGATCTTGGAAATGGTTTGCAGTACTTCGTTCATGATGAAATACCTCCTATGGCATAAATTGAAATCTTTGATTGAGCCAATTCTTGCACAGATCGATCCACGCCGCGACGGCGGGATACGGCGTTTCGACCTCCCTGTCGCACATCGAGATCCCGTGCGCGCCGCCCGCGAACAGGTGGCACTCATACGGCACGCCGGCACGCTGCATCGCGGCGGTCAGCAGCAGCGTGTTCTCCACCGGCACGCTCTCGTCTCCGACGCAGTGCCAGACGAACGTCGGCGGCATCTGCGCCGTTATATGGTTTTCAAGCGACAGCTTGTCCTTGAGCTCCGCGTCGCCGCCGGTGACGTTGTCCGCCGACTCGCGGTGGGCAAACTCGCCCATCGTGACGACGGGATAACACAGCGCCAGCGCGTCGGGACGGCAGCTTTCGCCGAGCGAAAGCTCCGCGTCGTCCCACAGCGCGCCGAGGCTCGCGGCGAGGTGCCCGCCCGCCGAAAAGCCCAGCACGGCGACATGCTCCGGCTCGATGCGCCATTCCGCGGCGCGGGCGCGTATGATACGCACGGTTTCTGCAAGCTCGCGCAGCGGGCGATAGCCCGACGCGCGTTCCCCCGTGGAGTATTCGAGCAGAAACGTCTGATACCCCATCGCGGCGAACGCGAGCGCCACGGGGTCCTTCTCCCGCGGCGAGAGCCAGCGGTAGCAGCCTCCGGCGCAAATGACGATAGCGGGCCGCGTCTTATGCGCGACGAGCCGGTCATGGTCGTCGTGAAGGTAACCTATGACCGGCGCGTCGAGTGATGAAAAAGAAACAATTTGCATTTACGGCTGCTTGCCGATGTAGGCAAGGATGCCGCCGTCCACATAGAGAATGTGGCCGTTGACAAAGTCGGAGGCGTCGGAGGCGAGGAACACCGCGGGGCCCATCAGATCCTCCGGCGTGCCCCAGCGCGCCGCCGGCGTCTTGGCGACGATAAACTGGTCGAACGGATGACGGCTGCCGTCCGGCTGGCGCTCGCGCAGCGGCGCGGTCTGCGGCGTCGCGATATAGCCCGGGCCGATGCCGTTGCACTGGATGTTCGCCTCGCCGTACTCGGAGCAGATGTTGCGGGTCAGCATCTTGAGGCCGCCCTTCGCCGCCGCGTAGGCGGAGACCGTCTCGCGGCCCAGCTCGCTCATCATGGAGCAGATGTTGATGATCTTGCCGTGGCCCTTCTCGATCATGCCGGGGATGACCGCTTTCGCGCAGATGAACGGGCCGACGAGGTCAATGTCCACGACCTGACGGAAGTCCTCGGCGCTCATCTCGGTCATCGGAACGCGCTTGATGATGCCCGCGTTGTTGACGAGGATATCCACGCCGCCGAGGTCCGCCTTGATCTTGGCGACCAGCTCGACGACCTGATCCTCCTTGGTCACGTCGGCGATGTAGCCGTGCGCCTCGACGCCCTTTGCCTTGTAATCGGCGAGCGCCTTGTCCAGATTGTCCTGATTACGGCAGTTGAACACGATCTTCGCGCCCGCGCCCGCCAGCGCCTCCGCGATGGCGAAGCCGATGCCGTAGGCGGCGCCGGTGACGAGGGCGACCTTGCCCTCGAGGGAAAAGCTCTTCATAATATCCATATTGTTACCTCTTATCTCAGCTGATTGGTCGGAATGACGTCCATATCGTCAAACTCCTGATTCTCGCCGCCCATAGCCCAAATGAACGTGTAATTGCTCGTGCCCGCGCCGGCGTGGATCGACCACGACGGGGAGATGACCGCCTGCTCGTTCGTCATGACGAGGTGGCGCGTCTCCTGCCCCTGGCCCATCATGTGGAACACGACCTGATCCTCGGGCACCTCAAAGTACATATAGACCTCCATGCGGCGCTCATGCGTGTGCGCGGGCATGGTGTTCCACACGCTGCCGGATTCCAGCACGGTCATGCCCATAGACAACTGGCAGGTCGGGAGCACGTCGGGGTGAATGAATTGGTTGATGACGCGCTTGTTGGAGGTCGCCGCATCGCCGCAGGGCTTTTTCGCCGCGTCCGCAATCTTCAGGAGCTTCGTCTCGTAGCTGCGGTGCGCCGGCGCGGAGACCATGTAAAACTTCGCGGGCTTCGCCGCGTCGCCGCTCGAAAACCTGACGTCCTTCGCGCCCATCGTGATGTACAGGCAGTCCTTGTAGCCGAGCTCATACGCCGTGCCGTCGACGGTGATCTTACCGGCGCCGCCGATGTTGAAAATGCCGATCTCGCGGCGCTCCAAGAAGTAGCGCGTGCCGAAGTTCGCCCACACGTCGATCCCCTTGTCGATGGAGACGGCCTCCTTGACCGGCATGCAGCCGAGCGTGACCATGCGGTCGACGTGGCTGTAGACCGCGACGACCTCGTCGGGGCGGTACAGGTTTTCGATCAGAAACTCGTTCCGAAGCTCCTCGGTGGTGTAGTGTTTTACGTCCTTGGGGTTTGCAGCGTAGCGGATATCCATGTGTTGCCTCCTAATGACTCCATTTGCAATATTATCATATCACTTTCGGGCCGCCCCTCAAGTGAAATATTTTTGGTTTCCTGTCATTTATTCAATGACCGTCTCGGTCTCGCCGTCAAAGAGATAGACGCTTTCATACGGGATAGAGAAGACGATGTCGCCGTCCATCTCCGGCGTGTCGTGCGGATCGACCTTCAGGATCGCCGAATCGTTCTGCATCTTGATGTAGACGTTGGTATTGTCGCCAAGCATCTCGGTCAGCTCCACCTTTGCCCGCAGGACGTACGCGTCCTGCTGCTCGCCGAGCCGGATCGCCTCGGGACGGAAGCCGAAAACGATCTCCTTGCCCTCGTACCTCGCGAGCTTGTCGCCCAGCTTGCGGCCGAGGTCGAGCGTCGCGCCGCCGACGGCGATCTTGCCGCCCTGCGCCTTGGCGCGGACGAAGTTCATCGGCGGCTCGCCGATGAAGCCCGCGACGAACATGTTGACCGGGTTGAAGTACAGCTCCCGCGGCGTGCCGACCTGCTGGACGTAGCCCTCCTTCATGACGACGATGCGGTCCGCCATCGTCATGGCCTCGGTCTGGTCGTGCGTGACGTAGATGGTCGTCGCGCCGGTCTCGCGGTGGATCTGCGTGATCTCGCTGCGCATGGTGACGCGCTGCTTGGCGTCGAGGTTACTGAGCGGCTCGTCCATCAGGA
>JAFTGG010000065.1 GCA_017458025.1 Oscillospiraceae bacterium
CAGGAGCGGAAGACCGCACGTATGGCTTCATAGAGCTGGACCTTCGGATCGGAGGGGAAATCGCTGCCGAGCTGCTTCTTGTACTCGGCCTTGAACTGCTCGGCGAGCTCCTTGAGGTCGGCGGCGGTCAGCTCGACGTCGTAGGTCACGCCGCGCTTTTCCTTCATCTCGTCGATGAGCTTCTCAAAGTACTTTTTGCCGACCTCCATGACGACGTCGGAGAACATCTGGATAAAGCGGCGGTAGGAGTCGTAGACGAAGCGCTCGAACTCCGGCGTGGGGTTGGCTTTGATCATCGCGGCGACGACCTCGTCGTTGAGGCCCAGATTCAGAATGGTATCCATCATGCCGGGCATCGACGCGCGCGCGCCGGAGCGGACGGAGACCAGCAGCGGGTTCTGCAGGTCGCCGAACTTCTTGCCGTTGAGCTTCTCGATCTTGTCGACGTACTCCATGATCTCCGCCATGATCTCGTCGTTGATGTGGCGGCCGTCCTCGTAATACTGCGTGCAGGCCTCGGTCGTGATCGTGAAGCCCTGCGGGACGGGCAGGCCGATGTTGGTCATCTCGGCCAGGTTCGCGCCCTTGCCGCCCAACAGCTCGCGCATGTTGGCGTTGCCTTCGGTGAACAGGTAGCAATACTTTTTGCTCATTTCTTCTCCTCCGAATGTATATTGGTTTGGTACAAATTCTCTCTACAGCCCTACTATTATAAGGTATCTCGCCGCAACTTGCAAGAAGTTCTTCGTAAAAAGCGCAAGTTTTTTATAAAAATGCAAGAAGCGCGTCAACGTCCTCCGCTTTTGTCGCCCAACTGGTGGCAAAACGGATCACGGTGCGCCCGTCCGGAAGCTTTTCCCAGAAGCCGTAGGCGACCGCGCCCTCCAATTTTGCAAGAAGCGCGTCATCGGCCGCGATAAACTGCTGGTTCGTCGGCGAGTCGATGTACAGCTCGCGGCCCTTTGCGAGCAGCCCCGCCTTGAGCCTTTCCGCCATCTCGACCGCGTGCGCGCCGAGCTGCTCGTACAGCCCGCCGGTGAACAGCACGTCGAACTGCAAGCCCGCGGCCCAGCCTTTCGCGAGCAGCGCGCCGTGCTGCTTGAGCCGCGACAGGAAGCGTTCTGGCAGGTTGCGCTTCGTGAACACCAGCGCCTCGCCGATGAGCGCGCCGCACTTCGTGCCGCCGATGTAAAACGCGTCGACGCACCGCGCGAGCACCGGCAGCGTCACGTCCGTCCCGCGCGCCGCGAGGCCGTAGGCGAGCCGCGCGCCGTCGGCGTAGATCGGGATACGGTACTCGCCGCAAACGTCCGCGAGCGCCTCCAGCTCCGCCTTGGTGTAGAGCGTGCCGTACTCGGTGGGGTGTGAAATATAGAGCATGCCGGGCTTGACGATGTGCTCGCGGTTCGCGTCGCTCTCGTACGCCTTGAGCAGCGCGCGCAGCTCGGCGGCGTCGACCTTGCCGAGGTGCTGCGGCAGGGTCAGCACCTTGTGCCCGCTCCACTCGATCGCGCCCGCCTCGTGCGTCGCGACGTGCCCCGTCTCGGCGGCGACGACGCCCTCCCACGGCGTCAGCAGCGCGTCGACGGCGACCTGATTCGTCTGTGTGCCGCCGGTGAGGAAGCGCACCTCCGCGTCCGGACATTCGCAGGCGGCGCGGATCTTCTCCGCCGCGCTTTCGCAGTATCGGTCGCTGCCGTAGCCCGTCAGGTGCTCGCCGTTTGTTTCGAGGAACCGGCGGAAGATCGCCTCGTGCCCGCTTTCCATGTAATCACTTGCAAAATACAACATATTGTGCCCTCCGAAAAAGTCGCAAACAAGCGGAAATTTCCGCTTGACATCGCAAATTCTTTTTATATAATAATAGGGCTTGTTTCATATTGCAAGCATATCCTTGCTCACACTTTCAGATGTGGGCCAAAGTCCAAAAGGAGGTGCAACACATGGCAAAAGTCACTGCCAACTATGAGGTCGTGTTCATCATCGACCCGGCACAGGGCGAGGAAGGCGTCGCGGCGCTGACCGAGAAGTTCAAGACCCTGGTCGAGCAGAACGCGAGCGAGGTCGTGGTTGACGATTGGGGCCAGCGCAAGCTCGCCTACGCGATCAACTACATCACGGAAGGCCACTATGTCCTGATCTCGTTCACGAGCGCGCCCGAGTTCCCCAGAGAGCTGGATCGTATCCTCGGCATCACCGACGGTATTATCCGCTCCATGATCGTCTGCAAGGACGAATAAGGGAGGCCGCTCAATGCTCAATCACATCGTCATCATGGGCCGCCTGACCCGCGATCCCGAGCTGCGCCGCACGCAGAGCGGCACCGCCGTGTGCACGATCACGCTCGCGGTGGATCGGGATTTTCAATCGAGGGACGGCGGCGAAAAGCAGGCGGACTTCATCGACGTGGTCGCCTGGGACCAGCGCGCCGAGTTCGTCGCCAAGTATCTCGGAAAAGGCCGGCTGGTGGTTGCCGAGGGCAGCCTGCAGTCGCGCAAGTGGACGGATAAGAACGGCCAGAACCGGACGTCGTGGGAAGTGCGCGCGAGCAATTTCTACTTCGCGGACTCCCGCCGCGACAATCAGGGCGGCGGAAACGATTATACCGCTCCGTCCTACGGCTCTCCGGCGGAGAGCTACACCGCCCCCGCTGGCGGCGGCTTCGCCGAGATCGAAGAGGACGGCGAGCTGCCGTTCTGACAAATATTGAATGAAGGAGGAACACCCTCATGGCTATGGAACACGAAAACAGAGCCCCCCGCGCCGGCGGCCCGAACCGCAAGCGCAGGAAGGTCTGCCAATTCTGCGTCGATAAGACCGAACAGATCGACTACAAAGACGCCGCGAAGCTGCGCCGTTACATTTCGGAGCGCTCCAAGATCCTGCCCCGCCGCACGACCGGCACCTGCGCGATGCATCAGCGCCAGCTGACCACCGCCATCAAGCGCGCGCGTCAGATCGCTCTGCTCCCGTTCGTCACGGAGTAAGGCAACTATGCTGAAAAGACCGCCGAAAGGCGGTCTTTTTCGTTGCCGATTGCGCCGGTTGGGCTTTGCAGGGTATTCCGCCTGCGGCGTCAAATTTTGTCGAAAGATTTTTGTTGCGAAAATTGCCGGTTTATGCTACAGTGATTGTGCCAGACAACTTCATAATACCGTCATTTTTATGCACAAGGTGTGCGTTTTTGTCTTTTGGTAAAAACGCATGCTCTAATTCAGCATACCTTGTGCATGACTGAAGTTGTCTGGCGGCATAGAGCCTCTGCGTTTTTCGGTGCGCGGCTTTATGCCGCGCACTTTTTATTAATAGGAGGCAACGTGATGCAACTGTACAAAAAGTTATACTTTGGGTTGTTCGGAAAAGTTGAGGACGCGGTCATACTGCTGGACGATGGAAATGTATGGGAAGCAAAGAGGAAGCTTCTTGACGCGCTGGAGGCCGCGGAAAATGCATACATAGAAGCCGACGAAGAACCAACGGAGGAAATCGCGCTGACCGAGCTGGCGGCACAGATGCGCAAAGCGGTCGGCAGATTGAGCAGCGACGAACGAAAATCGCTTGGTCGCTTCGCAGAGCAAAACCCCAATTTCGTTTCGGAATAGCGTACCGGTAACGAAAAAACATGCATAAAAAATCCCACGGCATAACCGTGGGATTTTTTGCACATATAACAGTCGCGGCTTATTCCGCCTCTTGCAGCGCCTTCGCCGCGGCGATGGCCTTTTCCTGCGCGTCGGCCGGGCACTGCTCGTAGCGCACGAAGTGCATCACGAACGAGCCGCGGGACTGCGTCATGGAGCGCAGGTCGATCGCGTAGCTCATCAGCTCCGCCTCGGGGCACTCCGCCTCGATGACCTGCTCGCCGTCGCCGGTCGGGTTCATGCCCATGACGCGGCCGCGGCGCTTGTTGAGGTCGCCGAGGATATCGCCCATGTACTGATCGGGCACGGTGACCTTCAGCTCGCACACCGGCTCCAGCAGGACCGGCGACGCCTCGGGCATCGCCGCCTTGTAGGCGAGGTTCGCGGCGGTCTTGAACGCGATTTCGGACGAGTCGACGGGGTGGTAGGAGCCGTCGTACAGCACCGCCTTGAGGTTCACCACCGGATAACCGGCGAGCGGGCCGTGCAGGCAGGCCTCGCGCAGGCCCTTTTCGACCGCGGGGAAGAAGTTCTTGGGCACGCTGCCGCCGAAGACCTCCTCGGCGAACACCATTTCCTCGCTCTCCTCGTTCGGCTCGAAGCGGACCCAGACGTCGCCGAACTGGCCGCTGCCGCCGGTCTGCTTCTTGTGGCGGCCCTGCTTCTGGACGGTCTTGCGGATGCGCTCGCGATACGCGACGCGCGGGGTGTCGAGCTCGGTGTCGACGCTGAAGCGGGTCTTGAGCTTGCTCACGAGCACGTCGATCTGGATATCGCCCGCGCCGGAGACGACGATCTGATGCGTCTCGGCGTTGTTGTTGACGGTGAACGTCGGGTCTTCCTCGTTCAGGCGGTTGAGGCCGGTGCCCAGCTTATCCTCCTGACCGCGCGTCTTGGGCGCGATGGCGCGGGAGTAGCACGGCTCGGCGAACGCGATCTTCGGCAGGACGACGACGGCTTTCGGGTCGCAGAGCGTGTCGTTGGTCTTGACGCGGTCCATCTTCGCGATGGCGCCGATGTCGCCGCAGCCGATCTCCTTGGTCTCCTCGTTCTTCTGGCCCTTGATGACATACAGGCGGCCGAGCTTTTCGGTGTTGCCGGTGGTCGTGTCGTAAAGCGCCATGTCGCCGGTGATCTTGCCGCGCACGACCTTGACAAGGCTGTATTTGCCGTATTGGTCGGAGATGGTCTTAAACACGATCGCGGCGGTCGCGCCGTTCTCGTCGTAGGCGACCTCGACCTCGTCGCCGCCTTCGGTCGTCGCCTTCTCGGCGGGCATGTCGGTCGCGATGGGCACGAGATCGAGCACGGTTTCGAGCAGCATCTCGACGCCGAGGCCGCTTAACGCGCTGCCGCAGAGCACGGGCGCGACGCTGCCGTCGTGCACGCCGATCTTGAGGCCCTTGGCGATCTCGTCGTTGCTCAGCTCCATCGTGTCGAAGAACTTCTCCATCAGCTCCTCGTCCGCGCCGGCGGCGGCTTCCATCAGCTCCGCGCGGAGCGTCTCCACCTCGTCCTTGACGTCGGCGGGGATCGCGCACGCGGCGGCCTTGCCGCCCTTGGCCTCATACGCCTTGTTGTGCAGCAGGTCGACGATGGCGGTCACATGGCCCGCGCCGTCCATGACGGGCGCGACGATGGGCGCGACGGCGGTGCCGAACTTGCCCTTGAGCGCGTCAAAGCAGTCGTTGTAGTTGCTGTTGTCCTCGTCGGTGCGGTTGATGAAGATGAGGCGCGGCTTCTTGCCGAGCATCTTCCACGCGCGCTCGGCGCCGACGGACAGGCCGTCCTTCGCGCCGCACACGAGCACGGCCGCTTCCGCCGCGCGGATGCCGGAGAGCGCCTCGCCGGCGAAGTCGAAGTTGCCGGGGGCGTCGAGAATATTGACCTTGACGTTCTTATAGGTCGCGGGCGCGGTGGCGAGGGAGATGGAAATACCGCGCTTCTTCTCCTCCGCGTCATAGTCCAACTGCGCGTTCGCGCCGGTCATGGCGAGCATCGCCTCGGCGAGCGTGGTTTTGCCGCTGCCGCCGTGGCCCAGCAGCACGATATTGCGTACGTCTTTTGCACTCATAGGGTTTGTTCTCCTTTACTGTAATTCCCCGTTGGGGAAATTCGCTCAACACATGAATTATATAATAAAAAGCTCTTTAATACAACTATAAATTTGGCGGTTTTGATGAAAAGTTTTTATCCTCACAGCAGCATCTCGATGCCGTTTTCCTCAATCGAGATCTCAATCTTCGGCGCGCCGGGGACGAACTCGCCGTCGAGCGTCCACGGGATATTCTCCTCCGTCTCCGCCGTGACGTGCTTAACGTGGCGGAAGATGAGCCCCTCGCTGTCGCCGTACTCCTGATACATCAGCGCGCGGGTCAGCGCCTGGAGCTGCACGCCGGTCGTCGGCACCGGCACGAGCAGCAGCTCGAACACGCCGTCGTCAAAGCTCACGTCCTCCGGCGAGAGCTTCATCATGCCGGCGATAGACGTCGAATTGCTGACCGCGCCGAACAGGTACTCCCCGTCGAACACCTCGCCGTCCGCGGTCAGCTTCATCCTGTAAGGGCGCAGCGTGTCGAGATCGCGCACGCCCTCCAAAATGTAGGCAAAGTGCCCGAACACGTTCTTCACGTCCTGCGGCACGCTATAGCTCGCCTTGGTGAACGCGCCGAAGGAGGCGACGTACACAAAGTGCCGCCGGCCGAACCTGCCCACGTCCAGCGCGCGCGGGCGCAGGCGCATGGCGCTCTGCGCGGCGACGGCGGGCTCCGGCGAGATGCTCAGGCTCGCCGCGAAGTCGTTGGTGCTGCCGCCGGGCAGGTAACTCACCTGCGGGCGCGACTCGGCGGGAAGGCGCATCTGGCCGTTGACCGTCTCGTTGAGCGTGCCGTCGCCGCCGTGGCAGACGACGAGGTCGAACTCCGCGCCGAGCCGTTCGGCGATGCGCGTCGCGTCGCCGCGGCGGCGGGTATTGTGAATGGAGATGAGATAGCCCGCCTCGGAATAGACCGCCGCCGCGTCGAACAGCGGCGCGCGGGACTTGGTCTTGCCCGCGCGGGGATTGACGATGAAAAGCAGCTTTTTGCTCATACCGCCGCCTCCTGTTAAAATCGTGTCTGGTTATTGTAACATAGGAAATCCGCTATTGCAATTCTTGCCAAAAAGAAGTATGGTAAAAACAATCACGGTAGGAAATCCGCGAGGAGGCGGCGCATTGGAGAAAAAACGCTATTTTTATTGGGGGCTGACCATTTTCGCGTCGGTCTGCGCCATCATGGTATTTTACGACACGGTGTTTCGGAACGGGGTGCTGCTGTCGCTGTGGCGGACGCTCGCCAAGGCGCTGCGCCCGGTGATCTACTGCGCGGTGATGGCGTACCTGCTCGCGCCGCTGGTGAATTTCTTCGACCGCTGCATTTTAAAGCTCGCGGGCGAAAAGAGCAAGCGCGGCCTGGTGCGCGCGGGCAGTATCCTGCTGACCTGGGCGGTCGTGTTCCTGATCCTATACGGCCTGTTCAGTATCCTGCTCCCGCAGTTGTACCAGAGCGTCGTGACCCTCGTCGGCAACATGCAGAACTACTACAACACGGTCTACGCGTGGGTGACGCAGCTATTGGAAAAAAACCCGAACATTGAAACGTGGGTCGCCAATGCCATCGACGAGTATTGGGACGAGATGCGCGACTGGTTCACCGGCAAGTTCCTGCCGCAGGCGCAGCAGACCATCACCATGCTCACCAGCGGCGTGGTGAGCGTGCTGGCGTTCCTCAAGGATTTCCTCGTCGGCGTGATCGTTTCGGTCTACCTGCTCGCGCTCAAGGAGAAGTTCGCGGTCGGCGCACGCCGCCAGCTTTACAGTTTGGTCAGCGAGCGGCGCTACCGCCACACGCTGCGCGCGGTGGGCAAGGTCGACAGCATTTTCAGCGGCTTCGTCCGCGGCAAGCTGCTCGACTCGCTCATCATCGGCATCCTGTGCTTTATCGGCGCGACGATCCTCAAGCTGCCGTACGCGCCGCTCGTCAGCGTCATCGTGGGCGTGACGAACATCATTCCGTTTTTCGGCCCGTTCCTCGGCGCGATCCCGAGCGCGTTTCTGATCCTGCTCGTGGACCCGGTCAAATGCCTCTATTTTATCATCTTCGTCCTCGTGCTCCAGCAGCTCGACGGCAATTTTATCGGTCCGAAGATCCTCGGCGGCTCGACGGAGCTGCCCAGCTTCTGGGTCATCGTGGCGATCCTGCTCGGCGGCGGCTTTTTCGGCGTCGCGGGCATGTTCCTCGGCGTGCCGGTGTTTGCCTGCTTCTACGCGCTCATCAACTACTACAGCGGCAAGCGCCTGCGCCGGAAGGGCGTCGAAAACGACGACCTGTTTCGCTCGAACGATGCGGTGCGTATCTACGAGCCGAAAACCGAACCCGACAAAAAAGACTCCGGAGCGTAAGCTCCGGAGCCTTTTTCCTGTTGCCTTATCTGTTGCCTTATATATTCCATAAGTAGAATACTGTTGCTTTTTCATGTATTTAGGCCTTGTTTTAAAAAGGGGCAACGTGACCAACGGCGAGGGATTTTTTCGCCGGACAAGGCCGATTTGACGCGGCAATACTTTGTGTATTGCAAGAAAAATTGCCGCGGTATGGCGGAAAAAGACCCGCCGTTTGGGCATGTCGGCATTTTTCAAACAAGGCCTAGTATGATGGTTCTTTGTTCATCTTATAGATCACATTCAAGCCCCGCAGCAGCAGATCGCGCTCGATGGCGATCTTGTGGCGGCAGAGCGGGATTACATGCGGCGCGACGCCGCCGGTGGCGACGATCGTCGACGGGTGCCCCAGCTCCTCCTCGATGCGGTCGATGACGCCGTCGAGCATGGCGGCGGTGCCGTACATGATGCCGCTTCGCATGGAGTCGACCGTGTTCTTGGCGATGATCTTGCCGGGCTTGTCCAGATTGATGCCGGGTAGCTGCGCCGTGCTGTTGGTCAGCGCGTCGAGCGAGATGCGCGCGCCGGGCATGATGACGCCGCCCATGTACTTATTTCTGGGCTCGATGACCTCCACCGTCGTCGCGGTGCCCATGTCGATGAGGATCAGCGGCGCCTGGCGCTTGGCGAGCGCCGCCACGGCGATGACGATGCGGTCGCTGCCGACCTGCGCGGGGTGGTCCATGCGAATATCGAGCCCCGTCTTGAGCCCGTGGCCGACGACCATAGGCGGGCGCTCAATGATCTTGTACACGCCGCTGCGCACGGCGTTGAACACGGGCGGCACGACGGAAGAAATGATGCAGTCCTCCACGTCCTCGATGCGGCAGCCGAACGCTTCGAGCATGGACTTGATTTCCACGCCGTATTGATCCGAGGTGCGCGTTTTGTCCGTGGCGATGCGCGCCTCGCAGACGATCTTATCGTTCTCGATGGCGCCGATGACGATGTGGGTATTGCCGATGTCGATGGCAAGGAGCATAGGTCTTCTCCCCTTTTATTTTTTCTCTAAGGGCAGGATCTTCGCCTGATAGAGCGCGGAACCGACAAGTCCGGCGATGAGCGTGGACGAGATCATCTCGACCACGGCGTTGACGCCGACGAACGCGCAGATGAACACGATGACGTTCCTGCCGTTCATCAGGCCCCGCACATAATCGGTGTTGCCGAACAGCAGCACCAGCGCGGACATGAAGAACAGCGTGTTCAAAAACGCGGAGAAGAAGCCCGCCGCGAAGCAGGCGCCCCTGCCGGCGCGCTTTTCGCAGACGCGGAAGATCACGCCGACCAGAAAACCGTCCAGCGCGCGCGGGACAAACCGCTGGATAAACGCGAAAAACGGCGAGATGCCGAACAGCATCGCGCCCATTCCGCTCGGAATACCGACGCCGATGCATTGGAGGAAGCTCATCAAGCCGAACGCGCAGCCCGTGGCAAGGCCGCCCTTCGGGCCGAGCGCGATCGCCGCGATGGCGACGGGAATGGTGTTGAGCGTGATGACCAGCGGTCCGATGGGGATACTGCCGATCGGCGTGAACGAAAACACGAGCACGAGCGCGGTCATCAATCCGAGGATCGCAAGGGCGCGGGCATCCATCTTCTTTGTTGCGGTCATATTCAGTTACCTCCTGCTGCCGCGCTTTCCGCTGCGGCGCGTATTTGGGCGGCTTTCCGGACCTCGGAACGCGCAGTGGCTGCCGCTCCGTGCGGATACGGCGCCGTTGTTCCTTGTTCGGAAGCCGTGGCTATTATAGCGGCGATGCGCTTGTATTGCAAGCATTTTTTCTCTGCCGCTCTCCGCTTTACAAATCGACATAAAACCGTTATACTTAAGAGCGGGGCAAAAAATTTACCCCGCTCTTAAGCATTTTTATCACGATCGCCATTTCGCCCGCCGCTCGCGCGGCAGCCGCGAAATATGGCTGATCGCGCGCGACACAGATCGTTTGCGCTCAAACGCTCCCCCGCAGGAGGTGGCTTTCATGCTGAACGGAAAAACAATATTGCTGGGCGTGACCGGCGGCATCGCGGCGTACAAGGCGGCGGCGCTCGCGTCCGCGCTGGTGAAGCTCCGCGCGTCGGTGGAGGTCGTCATGACCGAGCACGCGACGAAGTTCGTCGCGCCGCTCACCTTCGAGCAGCTCACGGGCAACCGCGTCTCGGTGGATACCTTCGACCGCAGCTTCGTCCATCAGGTCGAGCACATCTCCCTCGCCCGCCGCGCCGACCTCGTCCTCATCGCGCCCGCGACCGCGAACGTCTGCGCGAAGCTGGCGCACGGCGTCGCCGACGACATGCTGACGACGACCGTGCTCGCCTGCCGCTGCCCGAAGCTCATCGCGCCCGCGATGAACACCAACATGTACGAAAACCCCGTCACGCAGGACAACCTTGATATTCTCCGCCGTTACGGCTGGGAGGTCGTCGCGCCCGCGTCGGGCCGCCTCGCCTGCGGCGACGTGGGCGCGGGCAAGCTGCCGGAGCCGGAGACGCTCGTCTGGCATATTCTGCGCGTCCTCGCGCTGCCGCACGACCTCGCGGGCAAGAAGGTGCTCGTCACCGCCGGCCCGACGCGGGAGCCGCTGGACCCGGTGCGCTATCTCACCAACCACTCGTCGGGCAAGATGGGCTGCGCCCTCGCGAAGCTGGCGATGCTCCGCGGCGCGGAGGTGACGCTCGTCGCCGGCCCGCTCTCCGTCGAGCCGCCGCCGTTCGTCGAGGTCGTTCACGTCACGACCGCGCAGGATATGTTTGAGGCGGTCACGTCCCGCGCGGACGGCATGGACTTCATTTTTAAAGCCGCCGCCGTCGCGGATTATACGCCCGCGGAGGTCGCGGACGAGAAGGTCAAGAAAAAGGACGGCGCGCTGTCGATCCCGCTCAGGCGCACGCAGGACATTCTGCAATACCTCGGCGACCACCGCCGCGCGGGGCAGGTGCTCTGCGGCTTTTCGATGGAGACGCAGAACCTGCTGGAAAACAGCAAAGCGAAGCTTGAGAAGAAGCACGTCGACATGATCTGCGCCAACAACTTAAAGGTGGCCGGTGCGGGCTTCGGCACGGACACCAACGTCATCACCGTCATCACGGCGGACGGCGTCACGGAGCTGCCGCTCCGGTCCAAGGACGACGACGCCGCCGCGATCCTCGACATCGCGGCGGGCCTCGCGGGCAAAGCATAAGATGCGCGCGTTCCTCCGGTATTTTAAAAGGCTGCATATCTGGCTGTTCGTCAACCTCGCGCTGCTGGCGCTGTTCTTCGCGCTGCGCTCGCAGCGCGGCGTGATGAACGCCGTCTCGTCGAGCTTCTCGATGCCGCTGGAGCGGTTTCTCGGGCGGCTTTGGTCGCATGTGCCGTTTTCCGTCGCGGAGCTGTGCTATGCCGCCGCCATCGTCGGCCTGGCCGCGTTCCTCGTTCGCACGATCCGCGCCGTGCGCCGCGCGGAGTACAAGCGCGAGACGCTCTACCGCCGCTTCATGGCGCTCGCGAACACGGTGCTGAGCCTTTACGCGGCGTTCTGCCTGCTCTGGGGCGTCAATTTCTACTCAGACGACTTCTGCGACAAGAGCGGCCTCTATCCCGCGCCCGTCGCCTACGACGACCTCGTCGCCGTGACGCGGCTGTTTGCCGCGGGTACGGCGTACTACGCGGACAAGGTCGCGCGAAACGCCGACGGCACCTACGCCGTGCCGCGGCAGGAGACGTTAGACCTCGCGCCCGCGCTCTACGAGCCGCTGTACGACGAGTTCCCGTTCCTGTACCTCGCCGCCGACCCGCGCCCGAAGCCCATTTTCTTCTCCCGCGTGATGAGCGCGATGGACGTGACGGGGCTCTACTTCCCGTTCACCGGCGAGTCGAACCTCAACATGGACTTCCCCGCCGCGACGTTCCCGTTCACCGTCGCCCACGAGCTCGCGCACCGGCGCGGCGTCGCGAGCGAGCAGCAGTGCAACTTCCTCGGCGTGCTCGCCTCCGTGTGCTCGACGGACGACGCGTACCGCTATTCCGGCTGGTTCGCGGGTTATATCAACCTCTCCAACGCGCTCTATGCCGTCGACCCCGACGCATGGCTGGAGATCCGGCTCTCCCTGCCCGAAACGGCCGAGGCGGACCTGCGGTTCGCCGGCGACTATTGGGCGCAGTACGAGGGCAAGGTGTCCGCGGCGAGCGGCAAGGCGTACGATACGATGCTCAAAAGCTACGGCGACGAGCTGGGCATGCGGAGCTATGGCGCGGTGGTCGATCTGCTCGTCGCCTATTTTCGCCCGATGCTCTGAAACTTTTTTGAAAAAATTCCGTCTATATCATCGTGTAATAGAAAAAGCAAGGGATATTGAGATCGTGAGCAAACGAAAAACGAATCTACATATAACGCGCGCCGAGCGGGCCTGTCGGGCGCTTTTGATCCTGGTGATGTGCGGCGGCGCGCTCTGGGGGTTGTGGCAGATCCTGGTACCCAAGCCCGCCGTCGCGGACAACGCGCCGCCTGTGGTAAACATTTCCGCGGACGCGAACGACCCGCGCCCATCCTTCCTCGAAGCGGACGCCGCGCCTGACGCCGCGGACGGTCCCTACCGGCGCAGGGACGACTGCTGGACCTTTCTGCTCGTCGGCATGGACCGCGGCGGCGGCAATACGGACAGCTTGATGCTCGTGACCTACGACGTCGCGAACCAGAGCGTCAGCGTCGGCTCCATCGCCCGCGACACACGCGTGGACGTCGACCGCAAGCTCAAGAAGATCAACGCCGCCTACGCGCTCAGCGGCAAAAAGATGGACGGCCTCATCGAGGAGGTCAGCAAGACCTTCGGCGTGCCCGTCGATTACTACTTCCGCGTCAACGTCAACGGCTTCGTGCGCCTGGTCAACGCGGTGGACGGCATTGACTTCAACATTCCCTGCTATATGGACTACGACGATCCGGAGCAGGATCTTTCGATCCATTACTCCAAGGGCACGCGCCATCTGAACGGCCAGCAGGCGCTGGAGGTCTGCCGCTTCCGCCAGAACAACGACGGCAGCGGCTACGGCGACGAGGGCCGCCAGCAGACGCAGCGCGGCGTGTTGACGGCGGTCGTCAAGAAGGCGCTCTCGCATCCGGAGAAGCTCAGCGACTACGTCAGCATCGCGGAGGAGAACCTCGACACGAACCTGAGCGTCAGCAACCTCGCGTGGTTCGCGGCCAAAGCGCTCTCGTTCGACACGGAAAATCTGCACCTGATGTCGATGCCCTGCGAGTGGATCAACCCGTACATGTACCTCGATCCCGACGAGACGCTCGCTATGGTCAACGAATACTTTAACCCCTACACCACGCCGCGCACGGCGGATATGCTCGACATCGTCACAAGAAGCAAATAATACGATTCTTAAGGCAATACCGCACAATTCTGGCGCGCCCTCGCGGCGATGCCGGACACGGACGCCGTCTGCGTCGTCAGGACGGCGGGCGCGTCGGCCTATGCCATCTATAAGCAGAATAAAAAAATCCGGAAGCGTTGCTTCCGGATTTTTTATTCCGCTTTCTCAGAAATCGACGCGGCCGGCGAACTTGTCGTTCACGACGTAATAGGCAGCGCGCTCCTCGGGCTTGATATAGAGCTTGAGGCCCGTGACCTTCGTGTGGGAGTGCTCGGCGCGGAACGCGGCGGTCGCGGCGGCGACCAGATCCTCGACCTTCTCCTCGTCGCCCTGATACTGGACATAAACAACGGGGGAGGTCTCGCCGGTGACGGCCTTCTTCGCGGTCTTCTCGACGGCGGCCTTCGCCTTGGCGGGCGCGGCCGCAGCCTTCTTCGCGGCGGCCTTCGCCTTCGCGGGAACCTTGGCGGCTTTCTTCTTCGCGGTCTTGACGGTCTTCTTGATCTCGGCCTCGGCCTTCTGGACTTCCTTCTTCGCCTCGGCGGCGACCTTCTCGGTCTCCTGCTTGACCTCGGCGACAGCCTTCTCGGCTTCCTGCTTGACTTCGGCAACCGCCTTCTTCGTATCAGCCATCTCTTTTGTACCTCCAAAATATTTATCAAAAAGTGTTATTTACCGGGATTTAGCGTTATTGTAGCCCGATGCTCCGAGAAAATCAAGTGCAAAGCTGTACAATTTATAAAAAACTTGCCAAATTTTTTTGCGATTTGGCACAAATTTTTATGGAAAAAGCCGCTTGCGCGGCTTTTCCGCTTTATTCGTCCCGCTTGGGCGGCTCCCCTGCGGGAGCGTCCCCAACCGGCGGCTCCTCCGCCGGAGCCTCCCGCGGCGTTTCCTCCGCGGCGGCCTTCTCCTCGTCCGACGCCTCGATCGACACGTCGACGTGCGGCGGTTCGATCTTCTCGCTCGTCATGGAGACGTGCTTCGCCTGCGGCTCGACGCTGTCGGGGATCGACGGCTTGAAGCCCTCCCCTTCGAGCTTGCGCGTCGAGGCGTACGCCTCCTCCACCGACTCGGGGTCGCGGCCCTCGATGATGGCCACCATCTCGCCGCCGGTGATCGTCTCCTTCTCAAGCAGGTACGCGACGACCTTGTCCATGTCCTCGCGGTTCTCCTCGATGACCTTGACGGCCTCCTTGTAGCACTCCTCAAGGATACGCTTGACCTCCCGATCCATGACCGCGGCGGTGTCCTGCGCGCAGTCTAAACCGTAGCCGCCGTCGAGGTATTGGCTGCGAATGCTGCCGAGCGCCATCATGCCGAACTCGTCGCTCATGCCGTACATGGCGACCATGTTCCGCGCGACGCCCGTCGCCTCCTGAATGTCCTGCGACGCGCCGTTGGTCATCGTATGCATGACGACCTCCTCCGCCGCGCGCCCGCCCATCGAAACGGCGATCTTCGCGAGCAGCTCCTCGCGGGTGCGGAGGTTGGTCTTGTCCTCCTCTGGCATCAGCAGCGTGTAGCCCAGGCTGCCCTCGGTGTGCGGCACGATGGTGATTTTCTGCACGGGCTCCGCGTGCTTCTGCTTGTAGGCGACCATCGCGTGACCGACCTCGTGGTACGCGACGAGCTTCTTCTCCATCTCGGTCAGCACGCTGTTCTTCTTCTCGCTGCCCGCGATGACGAACTCGAACGCCGCGAGCATATCCTCCTGCGTCACGAGCTTGCGGCCCTTGCGCACGGCGCGCAGCGCCGCCTCGTTGGCGAGGTTCGCGAGGTCCGCGCCCACGCAGCCCGCCGTCGCGAGCGCGACCTTCTTGAGGTCGACGTCCTCGGCGAGCTTGATGTTGCGGGTATGCACCTTCAGCGTCTCGATGCGGCCCGCCAAATTCGGCTTGTCGATCGTGATGCGGCGGTCGAAGCGGCCGGGGCGCAGCAGCGCCTTGTCGAGCACCTCGGGACGGTTTGTCGCGGCGAGGACGATGACGCCCTTCGTGGGGTCAAAGCCGTCCATCTCGGCGAGCAGTTGGTTGAGCGTCTGCTCGCGCTCGTCGTTGCCGCCGCTGTAACGCCCGCCGTCGCGGGATTTGCCGATGGTGTCGATCTCGTCGATGAAGATGATGCACGGCGCGACCTTCGCCGCCTCGGAGAACAGGTCGCGCACGCGGCTCGCGCCGACGCCGACGAACATCTCGACGAAGTCGGAGCCGGAGATGGAGAAGAACGGCACGTTCGCCTCGCCGGCGACGGCCTTGGCGAGCAGCGTCTTGCCGGTGCCCGGCGAGCCGACGAGCAGCGCGCCCTTGGGGATCTTCGCGCCGATGGCGGTGTATTTCTCGGGGTTGTGCAAAAAGTCGATGATCTCGACGAGCGATTCCTTCGCCTCGTCCTGACCCGCGACGTCCGCGAACGTGACGCCGGTCTTGCGCTCCATGTAGACCTTGGCGTTCGCCTTGCCCACGGAGCCGATGCCGCCGAAGCCGCCCATGCCGCCGCGCTTGGTGAGCACGCGCATCATCAGCATGAACAGCGCCACCATCAGAATGGTCGGCAGAATATAGGTGATCATGATCTGCGTGAACATCGACACCGGCGGCTGATACGGCTCGGTGTGGTAGACCTTGTACTCGTCGAACAGCCGGAGCATATCCGCCTCGCCCTCGACGATAATGGTCGTAAAGAGCGTATAGTCCTCGTCGTACGCCTTCCCCTCCTCGTCGGTGTAGACGTAGCCGTCCACCGGCGTGATGGTATAGACGCCGTTTTTGATCTCGACCGAGGCGATCCTCCCGTCGCGCACGAGCTCCTGCAGCTCGCTGTACGCGATCTCGTGGGAGGTCTGCGCCTCGCGCTGCTGGTTCATGGCGGACATGATATAGTTGAAGCCGAATGTCAGCACCAGCGCCCAGACGACGAGCGCGATAATGCCCCGCGACGAACTGCCGCGGTTCTTATCGCCGCGATTTTGGTTGTTATTATTGTTGTTTTCCATTCTTTTCCCACCTTTCGGGAGCATTTGACGCGTAAGAGCGATATGTTCTCATGTTGACGCTTATCTTAACACATTCCATTGCCTTTCACAAGGGAAAGCCTATGAATTTTCGGTGAATTTTTGTCTTTTACTTCGTCCGCGCTTGTGCTACACTATAGATGTAGAATTTTGTCCGAAAGGAATCGCAATATGCCAAACGACAAAAAGCCCGAAGCCGAGGCCGACGGCCTGATCGAGGGCCGCAACGCGGTCATCGAGGCGCTGCGCGCCGGTACCGCCATCGACAAAATTTATCTCGCCAAGGGCGACGCCGACAAAACGCTGGGCCACATCGCGTCCACCGCCCGCGCCGCGGGCGTCGTGGTCGTCGAGGCCGACCGCCGCAAGCTCGATTTCATGAGCCGTACCAAGGCGCATCAGGGCGTGATCGCGCTCTCCGCCGTGCGCGAGTACGCGACGGTGGAGGATATCCTCGCCGCCGCGCGGGACAAAGGCGAGCCGCCGCTGCTCGTCGTCTGCGACGAGATCAGCGACCCCCACAACCTCGGCGCGATCATTCGCACCGCCGAGTGCGCGGGCGCGCACGGCGTCGTCATTCCGAAGCGCCGCAGCGCGGGGCTGACCGCCATCGTCGGCAAGACGAGCGCGGGCGCGGCAAGCTGGCTGCCGGTGGCGCGGGTCGCGAATCTGCCCGCGGCGCTCAAAGACCTGCAAAAGCGGGGCGTATGGATCTTCGGCACCGCCGCCGACGGCGGCAAATCGCTCTATGATGCCGACCTCAAAGGCCCCGCCGCCATCGTCATCGGCAGCGAGGGCGACGGTATGGGCCGGCTCGTGCGCGAGAGCTGCGACTTCCTCGTGAGCATTCCGCTCAAGGGGCGTATCCAATCGCTCAACGCCTCGAACGCCGCCGCCGTGCTGCTCTACGAAGCGGTGCGCCAGCGGAAATGACCGAAGCGCCGCCCGCGGCGGAAACAAACAATCTGGGTAGGAGATATTGATGGATCAGCACGAAAAAGATCTGGAATTTGAAAAGACCCTCGACGACAGCAAGCTGCTGCTCGACGACGCGTCCCGCGTCGCGGACGAGGAATACGAGTTCACGCTCGAGAGCATTCTCTCCGAGTTCGGCGCCAACGCGCAGATCCCCGACGTGGATATCGCGCCGCCGAAGCCCGCGGTGTCCGTGGCGATGCCGCTGCCGGAGCTGCCGGACAGCGACGAGGACGAGCCGGACGGCGCGGACGAGGACGGGGCGGGCGAGCTGGGGGACATCGTGCCCGCGCTCGACACGCCGCAGAGCTACAGCCTGCAGGAGGTGCTGGAGCGCACGGTGCAGGAGGTGCTCGACGAGCAGCAGAAGGAGCCCGTGCTGGACGAGCTGCCGCCGCGCCGCGGCCTGTTCTCGCGCAAGAAAATCATCGAGACCGAGGAGCTTTACGCGCATTTCGCCCCCGGCGGAGGCGAACCCAAAAACGTTAAGGAGGCGCGTCCGCGCAGCGTCGAGCCGGAGGAGCCGGACGAGCCGGAGCCGCCCATCGAGGAGACCGTCGCGGACTACCGCGACGCGGCGCAGAACGCGCGGCGCGTGACGCGCTTCTCCGCGCTCATCACGCTGCTCATGTGGCTGCCGCAGGCGCTCGCGCGCTTCGGCTGGATGCCGCAGATGTACTTTGAGGAAAAGCTGTTCAACACGCTGCCGTACTTCATCGGCCTCGCGCTGGTCTGCGTGCTGGGCCGCGAGGTATTCCAATACGCGGCGGAAAAGCTGCTCTCGCTCAAAGTCACCTACGAGCTGCTGACGGCGCTGCTGTGCGTCGCGGCGCTCGCGGATACGGCGGTCGCGTTCCTCTCGGACGCGCGCAACCCCGCCGCGCTGCCGCTGCACTCGGTCGCGGCGCTGTCGATGACCTGCGCGCTCTGGGGCCGCGCCATGCTCTTTAAGGCGCTCTACGACTCGTTCCGCGTGGCCGCGCTCGGCGACGCGCCGTACATCGTCACCACCACCGCCGGCGGCGCGGCGAAGCGCCGCGGCGGCGCGGACGGCTTTTCCGTCACCGCGCAGCGCGAGGACGTGGCGGGACGCTGGCAGACCATCGTGCTGCCGGTGATCCTCGTCGGCGCGGCCGTGTTCTCCGTGCTCTCGACGCTGGAGGCCGGCTCGTGGGCGCTGTTCGCGTGGAACCTCTCGGCCATTCTCGCGGGCGCGAACACGCTGGCGTTTCCGCTGGTCTACTCGCTCCCGCTGCGCCGTCTGACAAAGCGCTTCAGCAAAAGCGGCAGCGCGCTGGCGGGCTATCGCGGCGCGGACGTCATGCGCCGCAGCAACTGCCTGATCCTGACCGACAGCGACCTGTTCCCGCCGGGGACCGTGACGCTCAACGGCCTCAAGATCTTCGGCGAGGAGAGCGGCAAGGTCATCTCCTACGCCGCGACGATGGCGCACGCGTCGGAAACAGGGCTCTCGCGCCTGTTCGACAATCTGCTCGAACAGGAGGGCGGGAAGCTTGAGACGCTCTCCGACCTCAACTACTATGAAGAAGGCGGCGTCGGCGGCACGATCCACGGCGAATCGGTGCTGTTCGGCACGGCGTCCTTCTGCCGCAAGCTGGGCGTGACGCTGCCGACGGGCCTCAAGCTCCAGACCGGCATGTTCCTCGCCGTCGACGGCGCGCTGATCGCGGTGTTCGCGGTCAAATACATGGCGGCGGAGAACGTGGATTGGGCGCTGCACGCGCTCTCCCGCGCGCACATCACGCCGGTGCTCGCCGTGCGCGACGGCAACATCACGCCGGCGCTTTTGAAGCGCAAGTTCGGCACGGACGCGCACGCGGTGTATCCGCAGCTCTCGACGCGCCTCGCGCTTTCAGAGAAAAACGGCGAGAAGCCCTGCGCGCTGATCTACCGCGAGGGGCTGATGCCCTACGCGGAGCTGGCAGTGGGCAGCAAACGCCTCTGCCGCGCGGTGCGCGCGGGGAACGCGCTCTCGCTCGCCGCGAGCATCGCGGGCACCCTGGTGACGTTCTATCTGAGCTTTGTGGCGGCGTACGCGCTGTTTACGCCGCTCAAGCTGCTGGCGTTTCTGGCGCTGTGGACGGTCGCGGCGGTCATCGACGGCGTATTCGTGGATAAATATTGATAGGGACAAAAAAATTCCCGCCTGCCGGCGGGAATTTTTTTGCGATTTACTCGGCGATGACCTTCTTGAGCTTCGCGAAGCGCGGCAGGGAGTCCGTCTTCGGCAGCTTCGTCTCGCCTTGGATCAGCGGCAGCGCGTAGTCGATGAACTCGTGCTTGATGCCGTTGTGCTCGTCGTTGATCCACTCCAGCGGGACCTTCTTCTCGTAGTTGGCGACGTCGGTGAGGTTCAGGAGCTTGGTCTTGCAGGCGTAGTGGCCGTCGACGGTCTCGCGCTCGAACGCGACCATCTTGTCCGTGATGCCCGCGACGGCGTTTTCGACCGCCGCCTTGCCCGCCATGAAACTCTCCTCGATGTCGGTTTCGCTCGCGAGGTGCGCGCCGCAGCGCTGGAGCAGCGACAACTCGATGCCGCGGACCTTCGCGCCGGTCTTCTCCTTGCAGACGTTCGCGAGCAGCGCCGCGAGGCCGCCGAGCTGCGCGTGGCCGAAGCCGTCGGTCGCGCTGGTCTTCGCCTCGGACACGAAGCTGCCGTCGGCGTAGTGGATGCCCTCGGAGACGGCGACCATGCAGTTGCCCTTCTCCTTGTAGATGCGCTCCACGTCGGCAAGGAACTTGTCCATGTCGAAGTCGACCTCGGGGACGTAAATGAGGTCGGGGCCCGCGCCGTACTCGCTCGCGAGCGCGGAGGCGGCGGTCAGCCAGCCGGCGTGGCGGCCCATGATCTCAATGATGCAGATCATGCCGGTGTTGTACACGCGCGCGTCGTGCCAGACCTCCATGCAGCTCGTCGCGATATATTTCGCGGCGGAGGCGAAGCCCGGGCAGTGGTCGGTGCCGAACAGGTCGTTGTCGATGGTCTTGGGCACGCCCATGACGCGGCATTCATAGCCGACCTTCTGCATATATTTGCTGATCTTGTTGCAGGTGTCCATAGAGTCGTTGCCGCCGTTGTAGAAGAAATAACGGACGTCATGCTTCTTGAACACTTCGAGGATACGCTTATAATCGGTGTCGTCCTCGTCGGGGTCCTTCATCTTGTAGCGGCAGGAGCCGAGCGCGCTGGACGGGGTGTACTTGAGCAGCTCCAGCTCCTTGGGGTCCTCCTTGCCCATGTCGAGCAGGCGGTCGTTCAGCACGCCGACGATGCCGTGCTCGGCGCCGTAGACGTTCGTGATGGAGGGGTTGTCGAGCGCGGTGCGAATGACGCCGTACGCGCTCGCGTTGATGACGGAGGTGGGGCCGCCGGACTGGCCGATGACCGCCGCGCCTTTGAGTTCACTCATAGTAATAATCTCCTTTAGCAGTTTTAAGGGAGTTCAGAGGGGCAGCGCCCCTCTGATTTCGCGCCCGCAGGCGCGAAAGAAGGCTAATCGTTTTTTCTGACGACATGCTCGTCAGAAAAAACACTCTGCGCGGAGCGCCCGTGCGCCAAAGGCTTGCGGGAAGCGCAGCGAAACCTGATCAACA
>JAFTGG010000006.1 GCA_017458025.1 Oscillospiraceae bacterium
CCAAGACCTCGTTCGCCGTCAGGACGCTCTTGTTCTCACGCAGCCCAGGAATCGGAGGGACGATAGGCACTGCGCCCGTGGCGAGGATCACCGCGTCCGTCTTGATCTCGTCCAAATTGTCCTTCGTGATCTCGACGCCGAGATGGATGCGGATGTTGTCAAAACGCTTGAACTGCGCCGCGTAGAAGTTGGGGATGTTCTTCAGATTGTCCTTCCAGGGCGGCGTAGAAGCAGATTCCATCTGGCTGCCGCCGCACAGGGCGTCCGCCTTGTCGTACAGATCTACCGTATGACCGCGCATCGCCAGGCGATAGGCAGCCTCCATTCCGGCGGGACCGGCGCCGATGACGGCCACAGTCTTCTTGACCTCTGCTTTGGGATAGCCGTTCAGGAAACGATGCTCCCTGCCCGCCATCGCGTACAGCGTGCAGCGCAGCGTCATGTTCCCCGAAATGCGGTCGCCGATGCAGTGGTCGCAGGAGATGCAGCGCCGCATCCCTTCGAGATCGCCCGCCTTGACCTTGTTTACCCAGTCCGGCTCCGCGATCCAGCCGCGGCCTATGGCAACGAAGTCCGCCTTGCCGTCCGCAAGTACCCGCTCCGCGACCTCCGGGTCTTGCAGTCTGCCCTGCGCGATCACGGGAATACTGACCGCCTTCTTGATCTCTGCCGTCATGGAGGTGAAGCAGCCCTTTTCGTGGTAGACGGTCGGGCAGATCAGCGGCATCGTCATAAACAGACCCGCGCCGCAGTCCAGCGCGTCCACGCCCGCCTTCTCCAGCATTTTGCAAAGCTCGATCGTTTCGGGGAGGCAGCGGCCCGCGTCGCCGATCCCTTCGTCAACGGCAAGACGAACGATGATCGGGAAGTTCGCGCCGACGTTCTGACGGCAGGCGGCAATCAGCTCCAGCAGGAACCTTGCGCGGTTTTCAAGATTCCCGCCGTATTCGTCGTCGCGGTCGTTGAAGTACGGAGACAGGAACTCCGCGATCAGGTAGCCGCAGTGGGCGTGGATCGTGATCGCGTCAAAGCCCGCGCGCTTTGCTCTGCCGCAGCTCTTGCCGTAAACCTCAACCGTCTTTTTGATCTCCTCGACGGTCAGCTTGCGGACTTTCTTCTTCGCCACGGGACATTCGACGGTGCCGGGCGCGACGTTGGGAATGTCGTTGACTCCATCGGAACCGGCGTCATAGGGAACGCCGAGCGCCTGTGCGCCGCCGCCCGGAGAGAGCAGCACGGAGATTTTTGCGCCCTCCATGTGAACGGCCTCCGTCAACTCGGACAGCATGGGGATAAACGCGTCGTCATCCACGCGCGCGGATCTCGGATAGGGGTCGATGGGGTCGAGCTTGGTGTTGCCCTGCATCTGGTGCGTCGTGATCAGGGCGGCGCCGCCGCGCGCTCTTTGCACCTAGTAGTCGATCTCCGGCCATGTGAGTGTGCCGTCCGCCGATGTGAAATGCGTCTCGGTCGGAGACATCAGCACATGGTTGCGAAGCTGCATTCTCCCGATGCTGCCGGGGGCAAGGATATGTTCGTACATAGAGGTCACCTCCGTAAGTATTGAACGATAATAAAACACGTTCGCTTGCAATTATAAGCGAACGTGTTTTATTATGTCAAGATTAAAAATAGAACTCGCTATAATTTGTGCATCCGGATAAACATATGCGGATTGTTTTTTACACTTCCTACAAAAACGTAGGTATTGGTCTATCACCGCTCTGTCCGTTTTCATGCAGCATTTTCGCTTCATATACTGCAACGGTACCTTTTAGCTCCACCGTGTCAAGTCTGCAAAGAAAAAATCAAGCCCCAATTTGCAAAAATTGCGAGAGATTTGAAGGCAGAAAAATAGGCACAACAAATAGGCCACCGCAGAACGCTGGCCTAAGCTAGCTATAGAGATGCGGGTTAGGGTTCTTCGGAATCAGCGAGCGCGGCGAGATACTCGTTTACGCGCCCATAGTAGATACGAAGAAATTTGTTCGCTCCGGCGGTCATGTAAACGTAATAGGGCTTGCCCTCGGTCCGTTTCTTATCCATGAAAACGTAAACAGGATTGTCAACGGGAGACCGCTGAATCAGCCCATGCATAATTTGAAAGAGCGTTTTCCTCAGATGCGGAGAACCCTTTTTTGTTGTGGGAGTGCTTTTCTGCTTGTAGGTTCCAGACTCGTTGGCGCGCGGATCAACGCCGGCGAACGCCGTGAGCGATCCGCGTTTGGTGAAACGCGTGACGTCGCCGATCTCGGCAATAAGCTGCGGCCCAAGCGTAAAGCCGACGCCGTCCATGCCCATAACAATTGGATATTCCGGGAGCTGTGCGGCGGTTTCGTTCATCTTCACGCGGAGGCCCTCCACTGTCGCGGAAGCGACGTTCAGCATGGCAACAGCCTGGCGGATCAGTAACTTGGTGTTGTCGTCCTTTGGGAACACAGCGATTAGGTCGCAAGCCGCGCGATAGACCTCTTCCGCTTTGCTTGCTCTGAATTTGTATCCCTTGCGCTTGCACCAGCTATGATAATGTTCGGAGAACGCTTCCAGAGACTTCTTGCGGACGCAGTCGACATGCCAATAGGTATCGACAAAGTCCACCCATTTCTGACTGCCGTCACTGCGGGCAGGGCCGTCGAAGAACTTATCAGCGCCTGGAAATGTCTGGTCGAGGAGGGCGATGAGGTTGTTCTTCATGGCGGTTTTTTGGTTCATGTAGAAGCCGAATTGCCGGTTCATTGTTTTCAGTTGGTTTCGTATCTCATCCATCCGGCCATATTGCCTTAATTTGGCCCAGCGGTCAAGCGCGAACCTCGCGATCTTCTTCGCGTCCGCTTTGTCCGTTTTCGGTGTGCGGATCGATTCGTCGCCATAGTTCTTGATCAGAGCAGGATTCACCGCACTGACGAAGATACCAGCCTCAGAGAGCCATGTCGCTACAGGTTCGTAGTATCTGCCGGTGTGCTCCATGCAGACCTTTGTTTCTCCATCGAGTCCTTTAATAATGCTGATGAGTTCGGCAACTGAGGACTGCGTATGGCAAATGTCATGCGGGGCCATGACGACCTCGTCGCCCGGCCTGCGGATCGTGACGGTGCTCTTGCCCTTGGATACGTCGATACCAACTGCGTTCATGAGAAATGCTCCTTCGGAATGTTGTAGCAACGGTCGCTGCCAGCTTTTCTCATTGCCGATTCAATCTACCGGGCGTGTTCACGCGAACGCATGGTTCAACCTGCGTAAAACGAATGCTGCGAATGAGGGCTGGTTGGCTTTCTTGACAACGGACGCAAAGTCCTTGATACAGAGGGCCAGACCGTAGCCTGCTCATTCTAACAGCTTGGGCAATAAGATGGCTAAGTTCCTGATTGGATATCAGGTACTTCAGCCTTAATCTTATTGTAGTAGATA
>JAFTGG010000066.1 GCA_017458025.1 Oscillospiraceae bacterium
ACTGCCTGTGGAGCATCGCGCAAAAGCTGCTCGGCAGCGGCAGGCTCTGGGGCACACTGTATGAGCTGAACAAGGATCAGATCAAGGACCCGGCGCTCATCAACATTGGCCAGGTGCTCAGGACCAGATAAAGAACATATTGCAAAAAGGGCGCGCCGCAGAAGAAAAATTCTGCGGCGCATCCTTTTTATATTTATATCACTTTTATATCTCTCTGCGCCCTTCCAGCGCCCGCATCAGCGTCGCGTCGTCGGCGAACTCAAGGTGTCCGCCGACCGGAATACCGTAGGCGAGGCGCGTGACCTTGACGTCGAACGGCCGCAGCAGCCGCGCGAGATACATTGCCGTCGCTTCGCCCTCTGTGTCGGGGTTCGTCGCCATGATGACCTCGCTGACGCCGCCCTTGGCGACACGCTCGACAAGGGTTTTGATCTCCAGATCGTCGGGACCGACATGGTTCATCGGCGAGATGACGCCGTGGAGCACATGGTAGCGGCCGGAGAACTCGCGCGCGCGTTCAATGGCGACCACGTCGCGCGGGTCGGCGACCACGCAGATGACCGATTCGTCGCGCTTGGGCGACGAGCAGATCGGGCACAGCCCGCCGTCGGTCAGGTTGCGGCAGACGGGACAGAACGTGACCGTTTTCTTCGCCGTCACGATGGCGTCGGCGAACTTTTGCGCCTCGCCCTCGTCCAGGCTCAGGACGTGGAACGCGAGGCGCTGCGCGCTCTTGCTTCCGACGCCCGGCAGCCGCGCGAACTGCTCGACCAGCGCCTCCAGCGCCGCGGGAAAATACTCCATCGGTTGTCAACCTCCAAGAAAAGCGTAGATGCGCCCGCGGAGCCGAAGCGTCCGGTACGGCGCCGCTCAGCCGCGCAGCAGGGCAATGCGCGCGGGGATATCCTCCGCGCCGTAGACCGCGCTGCCGGCGACGAGCACGTTCGCGCCCGCCTCGACGCAGACGTCGCGCGTCGCGGGGCCGACGCCGCCGTCGACCTCCAGCTCGCAGCAGAGTCCTCGCCCGTCGATCCACTCGCGGATCTGAGCGACCTTCGGCATCATGTCCGCCATAAACGACTGCCCGCCGAAGCCCGGCTCCACCGTCATGACCAGCACGATGTCGCAATCGTCCAGAAACGGCAGCACCGCATTCGCGGGGGTCTTGGGCTTGACGACCACGCCCGCCTTTTTGCCCTTGGCGTGGATTTTCGCGAGCGCCTCGCGGGTGTTTTCCTCCGTGTCCGACTCGACATGGCAGGTGATGATGTCCGCGCCCGCGTCGCAGAACTTTTCGACATAGCGTACCGGACGGTCGATCATCAGGTGCACGTCCAGCGGCAGCGCCGTCGTCGGGCGGATCGCCTTGACGACGGGAATGCCGATGGTGATGTTCGGCACGAACAGCCCGTCCATCACGTCGACGTGGACGTAGTCGGCAGACGCGATCTTTTCAATGTCGCGCGCGAGGTTCGCGAAGTCGGCGGAGAGGATCGAGGGAGAGATCTTGACCATGACATAGCGCCTCCCGTTTCAAAATTTCGCAATATATTGTAGCAGATAGGCAATATAAAAGCAAGCGGCGGTTTATCCAACCGCCGCTTGCGAGCAGATATCGTACCATTGACAGTCGCCGCAGACCTCGCAGAGCCGTCCCGCGTCGAGGATACGCTCGCGTACGAGCGCGCGCAGCGCCGACCAGCGCAGGGTTTCGCCGGCGTTGAGGCCGGTCAGCCGCAGGACGCCCGCGTCGTACCGCGCGGTCTTCTCCGCGCTGTCGCAGACGCCGCCGTTGTTATGCGGACAGCTCCGGCAGACGCCGTCGGCGGCGCCGCGCAGCGTCAGGAGAGGGTCTGACGCGCGCAGCGCGCCGACGAGTTCCGCCATGTTGTCGACAAACGCAGGGGAATAGCCCTTGCCTTGAAAAAACTCCACACAGAGCGCGTGGTGCGCGCGCAACTCAGAGATGGACATGCTTTTTGAGCATTGCGCCGAGGCACCATGCCAGCGCGAGCTTGGCGAGGTCGGGAATGATGAACGGCAGCACGCACCAGCCGAGCGCGGTCGCGAGGCCGACAGGACCGGCCTGGCGCGCGTAGACGACCATAAACCACGCCGTGCCGAAGGCGTAGCAGACGATCAGGCCCAGCACCAGCGTCCCGATTTGCAGCGCGCCCTTGCCCTCGATGAAGCGCTCCAACACCCAATAGAGGAGGGCGCTGAACAGGAAGCCGATGATGTAGCCGCCCGTCGTGCCGAACAGGACGCCGACGCCGCTCATGAACTGCGCGAACACCGGCAGCCCGACCGCGCCGAGCAGAATGTAGGTCAGAATGGTGAAAAACCCGCGTTTGCCGCCGAGCAGCAGCAGAATGAGGAACACCGCGAAGGTTTGGAGCGTGAACGGCGCGAGCGGCGCGGGCGCGGGGATCGAGATCCACGAGCAGACCGCCATCAGCGCGGCGCAGACGGCAATGTAAACAAGCTCGGTGGTTGACAAGGATCTCTTGCCGGATACTGTAGCTTCGGACATGGTTGTGATCTCCTTTTGACGATTGCGATTTGATACTACCCTTATACTACGGTTTCGGCGAATTGTCAACCACAAAATGCAAAAAAGGTTTACTAGTAAACCCCGAAAAACGCGGACAGCAAAAATTTTGAGGTTGCTCATAGGCAACAATCGCTTGCAAAAGACCGTGGCGCATGATATACTGCGGACACAAGCGCAGACTTGAAAAAATCTACAGGAGGATATCAGCATGAAGAAATGGGTATGTTCCGTTTGCGGATACATCTTTGAGGGGGAGAATCCCCCTGAGCAGTGCCCCATCTGCAAAGCCCCCGCGGACAAGTTCAATGAGAAGAAAGAGGGCGAGACCCTCGCCGCCGAGCACGTTTACGGCGTCTATGACAAGTTTGTCAAAGACAACAAGGACGTTCCCGAGGCGGACAAGCAGTACATGCTCGAACAGCTCAAGGCCATGTTCCACGGCGAGTGCAGCGAGGTCGGTATGTATCTCTGCATGGCGCGCGTCGCGATCCGTGAGGGCTATCCCGAGATTGGCGCGTACTGGGAGAAGGCGGCTTGGGAAGAGGCCGAGCATGCCGCGATGTTTGCCGAGCTGCTGGGCGCCGAGCTGGAGCCGAGCATGACCGACAGCACGAAGAAGAACCTCGAATGGCGCGTGGACGCGGAGTTCGGCGCGACGAAGGGCCGCTTCGATCTCGCCGCCTGCGCGAAGAAGAACAACATCGACCCGATCCACGACGCGGTGCATGAAATCGGGCGTGACGAGGCGCGCCACTGCCGCGCGTTCAAGGGCCTGCTGGACAGATACTTTAAGTAAGCGTCGAGATGTCGAAAATGGTCTACAAGGTCGATTCCTTCGGCTGTACGTTTTCCACGAGAGGAAAGTTCACTGCACAGCTTCAAGAGATCATCGATAAATATGCCGCCGACGGCTGGAAGCTTCATTCCTACGAGACGCCCGGCGCGATCGGCGAGCTTTGCGTAGTCGTTTTCTACAAGGAAATTGAGTAAAAAGGAGGACGCACAAATGAAATACGTTTGCCCCTGCGGCTATGAGTACGACCCCGCCGTCGGCGATCCCGACAGCGGCATCGCTCCCGGCACCCCGTTCGAGGCGATCCCCGACGATTGGGTCTGCCCGGTCTGCGGTCTGAGCAAGAGCGACTTCGTCCCCGCGTAAGCAGCGACTGAGAAAGAGTGAGGCGTGAGCCTCACTCTTTTTGTGCATTTTGCTTAATTTTTATGTAGACAAACCTCACGCCTTGTGCTATACTGTCCATAATATACACGAATTTACAAGGAGGAGATTCCCATGAATGTTCAAGAGATCCTGCGTCATGTCGACCACACGCTGCTCGCGCAGGGCGCGACCTGGGACGAGATCAGGCAGATCTGCGACGACGGCATGAAGTACGGCTGCGCGTCGGTCTGTATCCCGCAGAGCTATGTCAATCGCGCGTCTCGCTACATTGCCGCGGCCTGGCGCGAAAAGGGCAGTTGGCTGCCGGTGTGCACCGTCATCGGCTTCCCGAACGGCTACAGCCCCACCACCATCAAGTGCCTCGAAGCGGGCAACTCCGTCGCCGACGGCGCGGGCGAGATCGACATGGTCGTCAACGTCGGCTGGGTCAAGGACGGGCTGTACGACCTCGTCGAAAAAGAGATCAACGAGATCAAGGTCGCCTGCCGCGGCCGCGTGCTCAAGGTCATTATCGAGACGTGCCTGCTCACCGACGAGGAGAAGATCAGGCTCTGCGAGGTCGTGTCGCGCTCGAACGCGGACTATATCAAGACCTCGACCGGCTTTGCCGGCGGCGGCGCGACCCGCGAGGACGTCAAGCTGATGGTGGAGCACTGCAAGGGCAAGCTCGTCAAGGCGGCGGGCGGCATCGCCAATCTCAAGGACGCGGAGGACTTTCTTGCCCTCGGGGCCGACCGGCTCGGTACGTCGAGGATCGTAAAGGCCGTCAAGGCTATGGAGAAATAAGAAGGGGAGAAGAATATATGGCAACACCGCATAACAGCGCCGAAGCCGGCGCGTTCGCAAAGACCGTATTGATGCCCGGCGATCCGCTGCGCGCGAAGTTTATCGCCGAGACGTTCCTCGACGACGCGAAGCTCGTCAACAACGTGCGCGGCATTCACGGCTACACCGGCGCCTACAAGGGCACGCCGGTGAGCGTGATGGCGTCCGGCATGGGCTGCCCGTCCATCGGCATCTACTCTTACGAGCTGTTCACGATGTACGGCGTGGACAACATCATTCGCATCGGCTCCGCCGGCGCGATCTCTCCCGACCTCAAGCTCCGCGACGTGGTCGCGGGCATGGGCGCGTGCACGAACTCGTCGTTCGCGCGGCAGTACCGCCTGCCCGGCACGTTCGCGCCGATTTGCAGCTACGAGCTGCTGGCGATGGCGGTCGAGGCGGCGGGGGAGATCGGCGTGCGCATGCCGGTGGGCAACCTGTTCTCGTCCGACACGTTCTACGACGCGGCGGCGTCCTCGATGGAGTGGGCGAAGATGGGCTGCATGGCGATCGAGATGGAGGCGGCGGCGCTCTACTGCAACGCCGCGTACACGCACAAGCGCGCGCTCGCGATCTGCTCGATCTCGGACAGCCTCGTCACCGGCGAGGAGCTGGACGCCGACGAGCGCCAGACCACGTTCACCAATATGATGAAGATCGCGCTGGAGGTCGCCGTCAAGGCGACGAAGCTGCCCTCGCTCACGGGCTCGGGCAACGCGGCGAGCAAGTAAACGGGATACGGAAAGCGCACAGGAAAGGAGAAACACCATGCGTGTGATCGACATTGAAGACATCACCGAGGCGATGGAGGACCAAACGGCGTTTGTGCTGCGCTGCGAGGAGGAGTACAGGGACAAGATCAGCGCCGCCGCGGCGAAGATCCTGCGTAACCGGAAGGAAAAGCCCATTGTCTGCCTGACCGGCCCCTCCGGCTCCGGCAAGACCACGACGGCGATGCGGCTCAAAATGTACATTGAAAATCTGGGCGTGCCCGTGGGGCTCGTGAGCATGGACAACTTCTTCCTGCCGCTGAATAAGCGCCCGCCCGAGGCGTCCGACTGGGAGTCGCCCTACTGCGTCGACCGGCAGGGTCTCGCGGACTGCATCCTGCGCCTTGCCGACGGCGAGGACGTGAACGCGCCGTGGTACGACTTTAAGACCGGCGACATCGGCGGCTACCGCGCGCTGCACGGCGACAAGGACGGCATCATCATCGCCGAGGGCATCCACATGCTCAACCCGCTGATCCTCGACCTTTTGAAGGGCGAGTATACGGGCGTCTACGTCGCGCCGCGCACGCGCATCATCACGAACGACGACAAGATCGTCGATCCGGAGAAGCTGCGCGTCGCCCGCCGCATGCTCCGCGACCTGATCGGGCGCGGGCACAGCCTGCGCAGCACCGTCGAGCGCGCGCAGAGCGTCGACCGCGGCGAGATGAACTATATCCAGCCGAACAAGGTCAACGCGAGTATCCACATCAACACGTTCCACGACTACGAGCCGTGTATTCTCTCAAAGTACCTGCACGACATTCCGGAGTTCCACGAGCAGCTCGACGGCGAGTTCATCGAAATGCACGGCCTGACCGACCTGATGAAGGTCGTCAAGTCCGTCCCGCCGCTGACGACGCCCTATGTGCCGAAGAACTCGCTGGTGCGCGAGTTTGTGGGCGGCAGTATCTTTGAGTACTGATTTCCGGCTTGACAGGGGACAATAAAATCAGTATATTGTGATTCACGGGCGTTTCGGCGCCCGTGAATCACATGTAGAGAAAAAGCGGGTGCTCGCAATGTCTGACTTCAAAGCGTTTCTCCGGCGCAAAAACATCGAATTTTCCGCCAAGCGCTACGGTATCGGCGCGCTCGGCGCGATGGCGCAGGGCCTGTTCTGTTCGCTGCTTATCGGCATGATCATTCGCACGCTGGGGCAGCAGCTCGGCGCGCAGTTTCTGACTGACATCGGCACCTACGCGATGGCGGTCTCCGGCCCCGCGATGGCGGTCGCCATCGGCTATGCGCTGCAAGCGCCGCCGATGGTGCTGTTCTCGCTCGCGGCGGTGGGCTGGGCGGCGAACGCCGAGGGCGGCGCGGGCGGCCCGCTGGCGGTGCTCGTCATCGCCATCGTCGCCGCGGAGTGCGGCAAGGCGGTCAGCAACGAGACGAAGGTCGATATCCTTGTCACGCCCGCCGCGACCATTCTCGTCGGCGTTGCGCTGGCGAAGTGGATCGCGCCGCCCATCGGCACGGCGGCGAGCGCGTTCGGCCTTGTCATCGACGAGGCGACGAGGCTCCGGCCGTTCTCGATGGGCGTCGCCGTGTCGGTGCTCGTCGGCGTCGCGCTGACGCTGCCCATTTCGTCCGCGGCGATCTGCTCCGTGTTGGGGCTGACCGGCCTCGCCGGCGGCGCGGCGGTGGCGGGTTGCTGCGCGCAGATGGTCGGCTTCGCCGTCATGTCGTTCCGCGAGAACAAGTGGGGCGGCCTCGTTTCGCAAGGGCTCGGCACGTCGATGCTTCAGATGCCGAACATTGTCAAAAACCCGCGCGTCTGGATCGCGCCCATTGTGACGAGCGCCGTCACCGGCCCCATTGCGACCTGCGTGTTCGGGTTGGAAATGAACGGCGCGCCCATCAATTCCGGCATGGGCACCTGCGGCCTCTGCGGCCCCATCGGCGTCTGGACAGGCTGGCTCGCGCCGAGCGAGGACGCGCTCGCCAAGGGCGCGGCGGCAATTTCGCCCACCGCCTTCGACTGGCTGGGGCTGATCCTCATCAGCATCGTCCTGCCCGCGGTGCTCTGCCCGATCATCAACGGGGTCTGCCGGAAGCTGGGCTGGGTGAAGGACGGCGACCTGACGCTCGCGTGAGCGGGCGCGAAAGCCGCTGATACAGCGGCTTTCAGCGGAAATGGGGATTGACTTTCTCCGGCTGTTTCGATAAACTGAAGGACACGGTTAATATGAGAAAAGGAGCGTTGTCATTATGAGTCAGGTTTTGGACATTATTCAGGACGAGACCTTAACGTATCATCAGGAGGTGCTGGCGCTGGCGCGCCTCGGCGAGAGCACGGATACCACCACGCTGCGCTACAGCGACGATTATTACCGCGCCAAGGAGAAGATGGCGCTTTGCGACCTGAACGAGGGCCCCATGCCCTACCGTCCGCGCTATATCTGTCCGGACTATGAGCTGCTGTTCCGCAAGGGCTGCAAATTCTTGGAGCTTGAGCCGCCCACCGACCTGCTGGAGGCGGTCAACGCGCTGGAGATTTTTTACGCGCACGTCCCGTCCATCACGAGCTTTCCGGTCTACCTCGGCGACCTCGACAAGCTGCTGGAGCCGTTCGTCGTCAAGGAGGACCGCGCGTTTGCCAAGAAGGTGCTGCGATTGTTCCTGCTGCAAATCGACAAGGTGCTGACCGACTCGTTCGTCCACGCGGACATCGGTCCGGAGGACAGCGTCACCGGCCGTATCCTGCTGGAGCTGACCGAGGAGATGCAGCTCGCCGTGCCGAACCTGACGCTCAAGTACGACCCCGAGCGCACCAGTCAGGACTTTGCCTTGGCGTGTATCAAGTGCATGCTCAAGACCGCCAAGCCGTCGTTCGCGAACCACCGCATGTTCACTGAGGAGTGGGGCGAGGACTACGCCATCGCATCCTGCTACAACGGCCTCAAGAAGGCGGGCGGCGGCTACACGCTGCCGCGCATGCGCCTCTATGAGTGCTCGCTCGACGCCAAGAGCCCCGAGGACTTTCTTGAGCGCGTGTTGCCGTACTATATGGATTTGCAGCTTGAGTACATGGACAAGCGCGTCAAGTTCATCGTGGAGCAGTCCACGTTCTTCAAGCACAACTTCCTCGTTACCGAGGGCTTTGTCAAGCAGGAGAACTTCACCGGCATGTTCGGCCTCGTCGGCCTCGCCGAGTGCTGCAATCACCTGCTGGGCATCGAGGACAAGAAGAAGGGCTTCGGCCTGAACAAAGAGGCGACCGCGCTCGGCGTGAAGATCATGGACCGCATCGAGTCCTACGTCGCTGCGCACGAGGCGCCCTACTGCGAGGGCTTCGGCCATCGCTACCGCCTGCACGCGCAGGTCGGCATCGACACCGACGGCATGGACGACGCGCCCGGTACGCGTATCCCCATCGGCGTCGAGCCGACGATGCTCGAACAGCTCGAGGTCAACGAGCAGTTCCACAAGTATTTCCCCACCGGCACCGGCGACATCTTCAAGTTCGAGGAAACCTACCTCAAAACGCCGGAGGCGATCCTGCCCATCATCAAGGGCTCGCTCGCGAACGGCCTGCGTTACTTCAGCGGGTATCTGGAGAACAACGACGTGGTGCGCGTCACGGGCTACCTCGTGAAGAAGTCCGAGATCGAGAAGCTCAGCGCGCGCAAGCAGTCGCTCAACAACGTCACGGTGTTCGGCAAGGGCGCGCAGGACGGCGGCCACGCGCTCGACCGCAGAGTGCAAAAAGATGGCGAGCTTCGCGCCGGTTAACAAGATCATTCCGTTTTCCAATGTGGACGGTCCGGGCAACCGCACGTCGATCTTCTTTCAGGGCTGCTGCTTCGACTGCCTGTTCTGCCACAATCCCGAGACGATCCATCTGTGCGTCCACTGCGGCGACTGCGTCAAGACCTGCCCCGCCGGGGCGCTGCGCCTGCGGGACGGGCGCGTGACGTGGGACGATAAGGCGTGCGTCAACTGCGACGCCTGCCTCAAGACCTGCACGCACGGCGCGTCGCCCAAGGTGCGGCAGATGTCGGTGGAGGACGTGCTGCGCGAGATCGACCGGGCGCTGCCGTATATCGACGGCGTCACCTGCTCCGGCGGGGAGTGTACGCTGCGCAACGACTTCATGATCGAGCTGTTCGCAGAGGTGCAAAAGCGCGGCAAGACCTGTCTCGTCGACTCCAACGGCTCGTTCGACTTTGAAAAGGACCCGCGTATCCTCGCCGTCTGCGACGGCGTGATGCTCGACGTCAAGGCGGTGGACGCGGCGTGGAGCCGCGAGCTGGTTTCCTTTGCGCCGGATCTGGTGCTCCGCAATCTCGACTATCTGCTGCGAGCCGGCAAGCTGTACGAGGCGCGCACGATCATCTTTCCGGATCGCGACAGGGAAAATGAGGAGACCGTCCGCTATGTGGCGGAGCATATCGGCGACGGCTGCTTTTACAAGCTCATTCGCTACCGTCCCTTCGGCGTACGCGAGGCGAATATTCCGCGCATGGGCGAGTTCACGACGGACGCGGAGTACGCCGAGCGCTACGCGCGGCTCGCGCGCAGCCTCGGCGCGTCGAAGGCATATGTTGTCTGACAAAAAGAACCACGGCCAATCGGCCGTGGTTCTTTTTGCGGTTGTTATTTTGACTTGATATACGGCTTGCCGTTCGCGGCCGGAACGCGGGACTTGCCGACGAACAGGATCAGCACGATGACCGTGACCACATAGGGGATCATGGACAGCAACTGCATGTTCACGCCGGACGAGCCGCCCAGCACGACCTTGAGGCCGGAGCAGAAGCCGAAGAGCAGGCAGCCCAGCAGCGCGCCCTGCGGGCGGAACTTGCCGAAGATGACCGCCGCGATGGCGATGAAGCCCTGGCCGACGATGGAGATCGGGCGGAACTGCGTCGAGATCGCCATCGTGACGCAGGCGCCGCCGAGACCGGACAGGAAACCGGAAATGCACACGCACCAGAAGCGCATGGACAGCACGTTGATGCCGAGCGTCTCGCACGCCTGGGGATGCTCGCCGCAGGCGCGCAGGCGCAGGCCGAAGCGGGTTTTGTAGAATATGAACCACACCAGCAGCGTCGCGAGGAAGACCAGGTATGTGCTGGCGTAGGTCGCGAACACGTTGTCCATGAACCGGCCGAACACCGTGGAGGTGTCGAACACGTCGCGAAACAGCCGCGGGATCTTCATGCTCGCCTCCAGCGGAATGGTGTCCGTGGAGTCGAACATGACGCGGGCGATCATGATGACGATGCCGGGGCCGAGCATGTTGATCGCGGTACCGGCGATGGTCTGGTCCGCGCCGAGGCGGACGGTGGCGAGCGCGTGGAGCGCGCCGAACAGCATGCCCGCGAGGCCGCCGCAGAAAAAGCCGATCCACGGGTTGCCGGTGAAGTACGCGACGACCGTGCCGGTGAACGCGCCGGCGGTCATCATGCCCTCAATGCCGATGTTGACGACGCCGGACACCTCGGAGAAGCAGGAGCCCAGCGCGGCGTACAGCAGCGGCGTGGTGTAGATCAGGGTGGCATAGAGGATAATGCCGAGACTGTTGATGAAGTTCGTCATGCCTTGTCACCCTCCTTTGCTTTGTCCGCCCCCGCGGGAGGCGCGGCTTGCGGTTTTTTCTGAAAGCGCTTGAGATTCGTAAAGATCACGGAAATGGCGATGAAGAACACCACCGTGCCGACGATGACGTTGACCAACTGCGTCGGCGCGCCCACGAGGTTGAGCTTGCTGCCGCCGTAGATCAGCGCGCCGTAGAAGATACCGGCGATGAACACGCCGAAGGGATTCGAGATACCCATCAGGGCGACCACGATGCCGGCGAAGCCGAAGCCCTCCTGCGAGGAGAAGACCGAGATACGGCCGCCCATGCCCATCAGCTGCAAGGAGCCGGCGAGACCGGCGAGCGCGCCGGAGATGGCGAGCGCCGTGAGGATCGAGCGGTTGACGTTGATGCCGCCGTACTCCGCGGCGAACTTATTTGAACCCACCGCTTTGAGCTCGTAGCCGAGCGTGGTCTTTTCAATGATATACCAGACGAGGACCGTCATGGCGATCGCCACCAGAATGCCCCAGTTGGCGGTGGGGGCGAGGCCCGCGCGGCTGATGAAATCCTGCGAGAGCAGCGTGCGCGCGTTTTCGGAGATGTTCTTCGTCGCCTCGGCGCTGCCGTCGGAGTGAATAGCGGGAATGCCGGCGATGAAGTTGCTCAGATAGAAGGCGATCCAGTTGAACATAATCATGCTCAGCACTTCGTTGATGCCCCACTTGGTTTTGAGAAAGCCCACGACGACGCCCCAGAGCGCGCCCGCCGCCATCGCGGCGAGGAAGCACAGCGGGATCAGCAGGAGCTTGGGAAGGCTGCCGAGCAGAATACCCACCACGGCGGCGGACATCGAGCCGATGACGAACTGCCCCTCCGCGCCGATATTAAACACGCCCGTTTTAAAGGAGAACGCCACGGACAGGCCGGCGACAATGTAGGGGATCGCGTAAACGATGACGTAAGAGAAGCCCTTGACGCCCGTCACGCTCGAAAGCAGGCGCCCGTATGCGTCGCCCACGGACACGCCGAGGATCGCGAGGAAGACGGCGCCGACCAGAAAGCCGAGAATGATGGAGAGAATGGTGTGGATAAATTGGTTTTCCGAGACCACATCCCAAAAGCCCTTTTTCTTAGTCATGCTTCGCACCTCCTCCCGCCATCATCAATCCGAGGTCGTTTTCGTTCGCGTCCTTGCCGGGAATGGAGTTGACGATCTGACCGTCGAAGATGACGTCGATGATATCGGACAGGCTCATGATCTCGTCCAGCTCGAAGGAGACCAGCAGCACCGCCTTGCCCTTGTTGCGCTGCTCCACGATGTACTTGTGGACGTACTCGATCGCGCCCACGTCCAGACCGCGGGTGGGGTTGACGGCGATCAGCAGGTCCTTGTCGTTCTGCACCTCGCGGGCGATGATGACCTTCTGCTGGTTGCCGCCGGAGAGCGTTCCCGCCGGACGCTTCTCGCTGCTTCTCGGACGGATATCGTAGTGCTCGATGGACTCGCTTGCGTGGCTGAAGATGGGCTCGCGCTGCAAAACGCCCTTCTTGGAGAACGGGTCCTTGTCGTAGTTCTGCAGGATCAGGTTGTCCTCGATGGAAAAGTCCAGCACGAGGCCGTGCTTCTGGCGGTCGGCGGGAATGGAGCTGACGCCGTGTACGAAGCCGAAGTGCGGCGGCTTGTTGAACACGTCGACGCCGTTCACGAGCACCTGGCCGGATTCGCCCTTGCGCAGGCCCGTGATGACCTCGACCAGCTCCGTCTGGCCGTTGCCGTCGATGCCGGCGATGCCGACGATCTCGCCGCGGCGCACCTGCAGGTTGAGGCCCTTGACGATCTCGACGCCGCGGTAGTCCTTGCAGCGCAGGTCCTTGACGTCCAGCACGACCTCGCCCGGCGTCTGCTCGGGTTTATCGACCTTGAACGTGACCTTGCGGCCGACCATCATGCTGGCGAGGTCGTTCTCGTCCACCTTTTCCACGTCCACGGTGTCGATGTACTTGCCCATGCGAATAATGGTGCAAAAGTCCGCCGACTCCTTGATCTCCTTGAGCTTGTGGGTGATGAGAATGATGCTCTTGCCGTCGGCGGTCAGGTTGTGCATGATCTCGATCAGCTCCACGATCTCCTGCGGCGTGAGCGAGGAGGTCGGCTCGTCGAGGATCAGGATCTCCGCGCCGCGATACAGCGCCTTGAGGATCTCGACGCGCTGCTGCATGCCGACGGAAATGTCCTCGATCCTGGCGTCCGGATCAATGGACAGGCCGTAGCGCTCGGAGATCTCCACCACGTTCCTGCGCGCGGTCTCCATATCGAGCGCGACGCCCTTGCGCGGCTCCGTGCCAAGGACGATGTTTTCCGTTACGGTGAAGGGCTGGACCAGCATGAAGTGCTGGTGGACCATGCCGATCCCCGCGTCGATCGCGTCGCGGGGATTGTCCATCACGATCTTCTGCCCCTTGACCAGAATGTCGCCGGAGGTGGGCTTGAGCAGGCCGTAGAGCTGGTTCATCAGCGTGGACTTGCCCGCGCCGTTCTCGCCCAGGATCGCGTGGATATCGCCTTTGTGGACGGTGAGGTTGATGCCGTCATTGGCGGTAAAGTCGCCGAATTTCTTGACGATGTTCCGCATTTCGATGACGGGGGTGCTCATGTCCACATGTTCCTTTGCCAAATAGATCGCCCCCTTGTCTGTGAATAATAATATTGTACCATACCGGAATACATTTTTCTACATAAAATTGAAAAAACAGGCGCCGCCCATTCGGGCGGCGCCTGCCGTGCGTTGGCCGTGAGGATCGTGGAATCAGTTGAGCGTGAACGCCGGGCACTCGGCGACGGTGGTGGGGACGCTCTTCTTGCCGTCGATGATCTCCTTCTTGGCGCCCTCGACATAGGTCAGAACGTCGGCGGGGATGTGGTCGCGGGTCGGGGCGAGGTCAACGCCGCCGTTGGAGAGGTCATACATGTGGATACCGGCGGTGAAGCTGCCGGCCTTGACCGCCTTGGAGATATCCTGGGAGGCGATGTCGACGCGCTTCATAGCGGAGGTGATGACGTGATCCGGAGCGAGGATCGACTGGTCGGTATCGACGCCGATGGCCCAGATGCCTTCCTCGTTGCACGCCTCGATGACGCCCATGCCGGTGCCGCCCGCCGCGTGGTAGATGACGTCGGCGCCCTGGGTGATCATGTTCTTGGCGGCGGTGGAGCCGCCGGCGGAGTCGCCGAAGGAGTTGGCGTTATACTGCAGAACGGTCGCGTCGGGGCAGACCTCGAGGACGCCGGTGATGTAGCCGATGCCGAAGAGGTTCATCTGATCGGAGACCATGCCCTGCACATAGCCGACGGTCTTGGACGAGGTGACGGAGCCGGCGACGAGGCCGACGAGGTAGGAAGCCTGCTCCTGCGCGAACATCAGGCAGGCGACGTTCGGCAGATCAATGCTGGAGTCGTCGATGATGGCGAACTTCTGGTCGGGGTTGGCCTCGGCGGCCGCCTTGGTGGCGTCCGCGAGCATGTAGCCGACGCAGATGATCAGGTCATAGCCGTCGTCGATGAAGGTGTTGATGTTGGTCTGATAGTCCGCGTCGGTCTTGCTTTCGAGGTACTTGACCTCAAAGCTGCTGTCCTCGGCCGCGAGCGCCTGCAGGCCTTCCCAGGAGGTCTGGTTGAAGGACTTGTCGTTGACGCCGCCGACGTCGGTGACCATACCGATTTTGGTCTTGGAGCCGGAGCTGCCGCTGTTGCCGCTGCCGCAGGCAACGAGCGCGAACACCATACACAGAGCAAGGACAAGAGCAAGGATCTTTTTCATGTTGTTTCCTCCGTAAAAATTTTTTTGGACCTTTCTGGGAAAGGACCCATATCTTTGCTTAGTATACCATAGCCCCGCCGGACAATCAAGGATAAAAATGCCCAAAAAATTGCAGTTGCGACACAAATATCGCAAGTGGCACGGAAAGCAGCGCCTGCACGGCTTTTCCGAGGAAATACCACCGCGCCGAAAGCCCCGTGCCGTCGAGCACCGAGAGCGTCTGCGCGTGGACGCTCAGCCCGCCCCAGCCCAGCAGCGCCGCGCAGAGCACGAAGCCGCCGCGGTCGGCGCGCAGCGCCAGCACGCCGTTCGTCAGCTCGACGAAGCCGAGCAGCAGCGGACGGTCCGGCAGCACGAGCGTCGCGAGCCGCAGCACCACCGCGAACAGCACCACGAACCCGCACACGCTCCACACC
>JAFTGG010000067.1 GCA_017458025.1 Oscillospiraceae bacterium
GCCGCCGCTTCGCGCGGCGCACTTTCCCACGCGCTCATCTTTTCCGGCGCGGGCGACCGCGTCGGCGCGGCGCGCTATGCCGCCGCCGCGTTTGAATGCGTCGCGGACGGCGACCGGCCGTGCCTCGTCTGCCCGCACTGCCGCAAGGTCGCGGCGGATATACACCCCGACGTCGCGTTCGTGCGCGATCCGGAGCACAAGGAGCTCTCCGCCGAGGTCGTGCGCAAGATGCGCTCGGACGCCTTTGTCCGCCCCAACGAGGGCGAGCGCAAGGTCTACATCTTCGAGGACTGCGCCGTACTCAACGAACGGGATCAAAACATTCTGCTCAAAACCGTTGAGGAGGGGCCGCCCTACTGCGCGTTCCTGTTCTGCGCGGAGAACTCCGCCGCGCTGCTGCAAACCATCCGCTCCCGCTGCGTCGAGGTCAAGCTGTCGAACGGCGGCGGCGAGGGCGGCGAAACCGCCGGCCGCGGCCAGGCGCTTACGCTCTGCCGGCTCGCGGCGGAGGGGAACGCCGCGTCGCGCGCGGCGTTTCTTGTCAAGCTCGAAACCGCGAAGCCCAAGCGCGAGGAGCTGGAAACGCTGTTTGAGGACGCGCGGCTCATATTCGCCGGCGCGCTGCTGTCGCTCTACGGCGAAGCGGCGCCCGCCGAAAACGCGGAAATCGTTTCCATTTTGACGCGCCGCTTGACAAAATCGCAAATTTTGGGCACAATTGAACTGTTGGACGCCTATCGCCGGCATTGCGCCTATAACGTCGGCACGGGCATCCAGCTCGGCGGCTTTGCCGTCGAGTTGGAGCATATTCTTGCGAGATAGCTCGCGCGAATGTCAGCCGAATACCATTTCGCTCGCCGCTGAAGCGGCAGCCGCGAAATACGGCCCGGCGGATTTGCCGCCGAGCGGGAAGATACATTGAAATAAGAGGACTATCATGACAGAAGTGATCGGCATCCGCTTTCGCGGCGGCCCAAAAGAATATTATTTCGACCCGCGCGGCGTCGCCGTCGAGCCGGGCCAATTTGTCATCGTCGAAACCGCGGCGGGGCAGGAGTACGCCCGCTGCGTCACCGGCAACCACGAGGTCGAGGACGACGCGGTCGTACAGCCGCTGCGCCCGCTGGTGCGCGTCGCGACCGAAAACGACAAGCGCACCTGGGAACTGAACCGCGCGCGGGAGAAGGACGCGATGCGCGTCTGCCAGAAGAAGATCGCCGCGCACGGGCTCGACATGAAGCTCGTCAAGACCGAGAGCAACTTTGACGGCAGCAAGATCGTGTTCTACTTCACGAGCGAGGGCCGCGTCGACTTCCGCGCGCTGGTGCGCGACCTCGCGTCCGAGTTCCGCGCCCGCATTGAGCTGCGCCAGATCGGTGTGCGCGACGAGGCGAAGCTCCTCGGCGGCATCGGCATCTGCGGCAGGCCCTTTTGCTGCGCGGAGTTTTTGGACGATTTTATCCCCGTTTCCATCAAAATGGCAAAAACCCAGAACCTCAGCCTGAATCCGACCAAGATTTCCGGCACCTGCGGACGTTTGATGTGCTGCCTCAAGTACGAGCAGGACGCTTACGAGGACGCGGTGCGCCGCTGCCCGAAGCAGGACTCGTTCGTGCTGACGCCGGACGGCACGGGCAACATCACGAACGTCGATATCCTGCGCGAACAGTCGGTCGTGCGTCTCGACGACGCGCCCGAAGCGCCCAAGCGCTACCATAACTGCGAGCTGAACGTGCTGCGCAACGGCAAGGGCTCGCGCGACGGCATCGAGATCCCGCGCGAGCGCCCCGAGCGCTGGCGCGCGCCCGACGAGGAACGCGACGAATTTGAGGCCGCGCCGCGCCGCGAGGCGCGCGAGCTGGAGGAGCTGCTCGAAGGCTCCGCAAGCGAGCCGGCGCCGTCCGAGAAGCGCCGCAGCCATCGCGGCGGGCGCAGCCGCCGCAAGAGCGGCGACAGGCAGAGCGCCGAAGCCGCGCCTAAGCACGAAAAGGCCGAAAAGCAGCCCAAAGACGTGAAAAGCGAGGCAATGCCCGAGGCGGCCGGCGGTGAAGCGAAGGCCGACGGCGAAAAGGCCGGCGCGCGCCGCCGTCATCATCGCGGCGGACGCAACCACCGCCGCGGCGGCAATTCCGCCGCCAAGCCGGAGGCGTGAGCGTGGGGAAATTCGACAACGTACTGCTGGCGAGCGATTTTGACAACACGCTCGTCCACACGCAGGCGGCCATCGACGCGGGCAGCGCCGATATCCCGCCGATGAGTACGCGCAACCGCGAAGCGCTGGAGTATTTTACGCAAAACGGCGGCCGGTTCGCCATATCCACCGGCCGCGCGGTGCCCGCGTTCGCCCGTTACGCGGGCGGCCTGCCGATCAACGCGCCGTGCATCATCGCCAACGGCGCGGGGCTCTATGACTTTCGCGCGGAGGCGTACATTGAGACAGCGTTCATCGACGAGGGGATCCGCGCGCATGTCGCGGCGATGCTGGAGCGCTTCCCGCGGCTGCCGTTCGAGATCTATCACACCGACCGGCGTATCCACGCGATGCACCCGAACGCGTATATCCTGAACCACGAGCATCTGACGCGCACGAAGATCGAGCCGATCGACGACTTCGGCGCGGTGGATTTTCCGCTGGTAAAGCTGCTGTTCGAGGACGACCGCGAGAAGCTGGACGAGCTGTACGGCTTTATTACCGCGCAGAGCTGGGCGAAACGCTACGAGCTGATCTATTCGAGCAACAACCTGCTCGAATTGACGGCGCGCGGCGCGACGAAGGGCGGCATGGTGCTGCGCCTCGCGGCGCGTCTCGGCGTGAAGCGCGAGGATATCTATTGCATCGGCGACCACGCCAACGACATCTCAATGGCGGAGGTCTCCGCCGTCCGCTTCGCTCCCGCGAACGCGATTGCGGCAATGCTGGCGCTGCCGGAGATGCACGCCGTTTCCCACTGCGCCGACGGCGCAGTGGCGGACGTGGTGGAGTTTCTGGACAAAAAATATGCGTGATCGCACAAAAGAGGCGCTGCCGTTTGGCAGCGCCTCTTTTGTGCTTTTGACTACTTCCGCAAGGGTAATTTGTAGCTGTCACATGAGGTCTATCAGGCGAAATAATGCCGCCTGTTGTTCCTCTTTCAGCCTTGCCCATCGGTCGAGCAATAGCCGCTGCGAGGCAGTTAGCGAAACGGCGTCCTCACCTTCCGCGAAAAGCTGCGAAAGCGTAATGCCAAACGCGGCGCAAATCTTTTCGAGCGATGGGACGGAGGGTGTTAATCCCTTACGATACCATGATGAAATAGTCGATTGTGGCAAGCCAGATCGTTCCGCAAGCTGATATTCCGTCCAATTCCGCGCCTCGCGCTGCTGCGTGATGGCAGATAGAATGTCTTTCAATACAGCTAACCCCTATACTTGTGATTTTCGTTAATTATAATGCGTTTTATCGTTGCAATTTAATGATTTATGTCGTATACTTTTAACGATAATCACAAGTATTAGATTATCAGTACTTGCTAGAAAAAGGAGAGCCAAAGACTTATGAAACGTACCCTATCCATCGCATTGACCCTTTGCATGGCGTTGTCGCTGTTCACGGTTTCCGCGAACGCGGCAACGCCGAAGCCCGGCGCTGTCGTCGTCAGTCCGCAGAGCCTTATGGTGGACGGCGCAGTGAAAAACGCGCAAAAATACAACATCGACGGCGCGAACTACTTTAAGCTCCGTGATCTCGCCTATCTGCTGAACGGAACAGGCTCGCAGTTTGGCGTCGGTTGGGACGGCGCGACAGGAACCGTCACCATCACCACGGGCGAGGCATATACGTCCGTTGGCGGCGAGTTGGAAGCAGGCGCGGATATGTCCGCCTCGGCGGTGGCGTCCGCGCAGACCATCAAGATCAACGGCGAGACGCGCAGTGATTTGTATGTTTACAATATCGGCGGCGCGAACTTCTTCAAGCTGCGCGACCTCGGCACGGCGTTAGGCTTTGAGGTAGACTACGACGCGGCAAACAACGCCGCGACCGTGGCGACAGCTCCCGCCGAGCCGCCTGTCATGACAACGAATGTTACGGGCAGGAACTATAAAATCGACGCGAGCGGCAATCTGACCGTTACGGGGCAGTATCTCTACCTTGCGGATATCAATATCGCGGGCGATTTTACCGTCCCGTCCGGCAAGGAATTTCGCCAAATCATCATGAGCAACGTCAACGTCGGCGGCACGATCAAGGTGCAGAATAAGAATACGACGCTCTGGACGGACGGCAAAGCGGCGGAGGTCGTTATTTCGGCAGAGAGCTGCAGCGTTACCGCCCGCGACGGCGTCAAGGTGACGGAGGCGTCGGGCGCGAAGGACAGCATCATCTGCAAAACGAACGCCAATGCGCTCACCGACGCGTCCATGTCCGCAAACGGCGACCTTGTGGGCATTCCCGACGACAGCGGCTTTTCGCTCGCCCTCGTCTCCGGCGAAGACATCCTGACGTTTGGCGGTTGGGGCAACAGAAAGCCGGGCAGTGTCGTCAACGTGTTCAGCAGCCTGCTCAACAGAGCCGTGACGGATAAAGGCTTCGGCAAGCTCACGGTGGATCGGGTTATCGTGTTTGGCCCTGCTCCGACAAGCTATCCGTCGCGTTACTCGCTCGGCGCTGCGAAGGTGTTGAGCAGCAAATCAATCACGGTGACGGAGGGCGCTCCCGTCCATATTTCCGTCACGAAGGCAGAGTCGGGAAAATTCATCGTTAAGGCGACTACGCCGAGCGAGTTGAATGAAAACGCCACCTACCGCATCAGTTATGGCTCATATGGCTATCAAAAGCGCGGCGGCGCCGGATACTCTGAGCCGTATACTGCGGCACAGCTCATTGAAGGCGTCGAGACCGACACGATCGGTGGTCCCGCCGAAGGGAAGCTCGCGTTCGTTTGCGGTTGGTACGTCAACAGCAACGGCGAGGTCGTGTTGAGCGACGGATACTCCGTGGGCGTGAAAGCGCCAAACTAAACAACACCACGCACAGAGCAAAAGAGCGCCCGCCAGTCGGCGGGCGCTCTCACTTATGGAGCAGGGTACGGGAGTCGAACCCGCCTTAACGGCTTGGGAAGCCGCTGTAATACCGATATACCAACCCTGCGAACGCAAAGTATTATAACAGATGCCCGCGCGCTTTGCAAGGCGAAAAATGGATATTTTGTCCCCCGCGTTCATATAAATGGAGCAAAACCGATTCGGAGGGATATTATGAAACGCTTTCTCGCCCTGTTTTGCCTCTGCGCGCTGATCCTGACCGTCCCCACCCGCGCCGTCGAGCTGAATCTCGCCGCGCCGTCCGCCGTGCTGATGGAAAAGGAGACCGGCACGGTGCTTTACGCCAAGGACGAACACACGCAGCGCGAGCCCGCGAGCGTCACGAAGGTCATGACGCTGCTGCTGGTCATGGAGGCCATCGACTCCGGCGCGCTCGGCTACGACGACTATGTCACCGGCAGCGCCCACGCCGCCTCGATGGGCGGCAGCCAGATCTGGCTCAAGGAGGGCGAACAGATGACCGTGCGCGACCTCCTGAAAGCCGTGTGCGTCGTATCCGGCAACGACGCCGCCGTCGCGCTCGGCGAGCATGTCGCGGGCAGCGAGGACGCGTTCGTCGAAAAGATGAACGCGCGCGCCGCGGAGTTGGGCATGGCGGACACCCACTTTGTCAACTGCTCCGGCCTGCCCGCCGACGGGCATCTCACCTCCGCGCACGACATCGCGGTCATGTCGCGCGAGTTGATCTTGAACCACCCCGATATCCGGCAGTTTACGACCATCTGGATGGATTCCCTGCGGGACGGCGAGTCCATGCTCGTCAACACCAACAAGCTCATCCGCTTTTACGACGGCGCGACCGGACTCAAGACCGGCTCGACCAGCTCGGCGGGCTACAACGTCAGCGCGACCGCGGAGCGAAACGGCATGGAGCTCATCGCCGTTGTAATGAAAGGCTCGACCAGCGACGCGCGCTTTGCCGACGCGCGGACGCTGCTCGACTACGGCTTCGCGACCTACGCGCTTGTGACGGTCACGCCCGACGCGGCGCTGACGCCGCTGCCGGTGAATCTGGGCGAGCGTGGCGCCGTGCAGCCGGTGCTGACGAAAGAAAATACGCTGCTGCTCGAAAAGTCGACGGCGGGCGGATTACAAAAAGAGGTCGCGCTGCCTGAATCCGTCGACGCGCCGGTCAGCGAGGGCGACCGGCTCGGCGAGCTGCGCGTGACAGACGCGGCGGGGGAGACCGTCGCCGTTCTGCCGATCCTGGCGGGCGAAAGCGTCGCGCACGTCGGCTGGGGACAGATGTTTCGCCGCGTACTGCGCACCGCTTTTTGTGCCGAATGACGGCCAATGCCTATACGCTGGCACATTACTTAGCTAAAGTGAACAAAGTTGATAAAAATGAAAAAATTTGCCCTTGACAGCGCATAAAAAACGATTATACTTGCAAATAACCAAATAAAGTCTTGATAGAGGCGCGGCCGACAAGAGTAGCTCCGGCAAACGACAGGCAATCGTGGAGCGAAAGGGGAGGCCGCCGAGGGGAAATCGGAGTTCCTGATCCGATTTTTGCCGGGCCGTCGGGGAATACCCGCCGGACTGTCGCCGAGAGGCGGAGAGCTGTCATGGCCACACGGGGCGCTTGCGTCTTTTCTGTTCAGTCATGATGGAAATCATGGCTGATTTTTTCTGTGTTACACACAGAAAAATATTTGGATCGTCAAAGCCTCGCCCCTGCGGGGCAACCGGCTTTGATACGGATCAGGCGGCACCGTATAGCCGTCTGATAAAAAACCAAATCAGAAAGGAAGTATCCCGAAATGTTTGTCAACACCTTCTGGAGCCTCGTCCCCGCGATCATCGCCATTGCGTTGGCGCTGATCACGAAAGAGGTCTACTCGTCCCTGTTCATCGGCATCCTCGCCGGCGGCCTGATGTACGCGAATTTCAGCTTTACCGGCACGATGGAGCACGTCTTCGTCGACGGCATGATCGGCTCGCTGACTGACGAATGGAACGTCGGCATCCTGATCTTCCTCGTCGTTCTCGGCGCGATGGTCATGCTGATGAACCGCGCGGGGGGCTCGGCGGCGTTCGGCCGCTGGGCGGCGGCGCACGTCAAGACCCGCACCGGCGCGCAGCTCGCGACCATCGCGCTCGGCGTGCTGATCTTCGTCGACGACTACTTTAACTGCCTGACCGTCGGCTCGGTCATGAGCCCGCTGACGGAGAGCCAGGGCGTCAGCCGCGCGAAGCTCGCCGACCTCATCGACGCGACGGCGGCGCCGGTCTGCGTCATCGCCCCCGTTTCCTCGTGGGCGGCGGCGGTCGTCGGCATGGTCGAGGGCGCCAACGGCTTCACGATCTTCATCCGCGCCATTCCCTATAACTTCTACGCCATCCTCACCATCACGATGATGCTGACCCTCGCGCTCGGCAAGTTCGACTACGGCCCGATGCGCGTCGCCGAAATGGCGGAGCAGCTTGAAACGAACCGCACCCACCGCGCGAGCATCACCGGCGCGGAGGATCTGCCCAACCCGCC
>JAFTGG010000068.1 GCA_017458025.1 Oscillospiraceae bacterium
CGGGTATGATGAGGATTACCGCCTCAAAAAATTCGACGCGGCATGGGCGGAAGTGAAATAAGCGGTTGATAAAATAGGCGGAGGCGGCGCCATGACGAGAAAGGGTATACAGAGGGCAATAGACAAGGCGATCAAGGACATCTGGCTCAGCGAGATGTGTGTCGAATACGGGCAAGGCCATTTCATAGTGGAGCGAAGCATCCAATGCAGCCTATACCACCATCTGCGCAATCGGCTCGACCCCTTGCTGGAGGAGAACGGGTTGTACATATACCCCGAATACTACTTCAGCGATTTGGGTTACTATGCCGACCTTGCGATCTGCCAAATGGATATGGAAAAAGAAACGCGCCTCCATGATAAGCTGACCGATATACTTGCCATTATCGAAATCAAATACGGCGGGGGCTCGGATTATATCAAGACCGATCTTCCGAAATTCAAGACCTATATGCAGGCCCTGGACTACGACTGACAGTACTATTTTGCCGCGATTGACGTGCGAATGGTACGCGACCGCCTGAGTTGGCTCGACGGAAGAAGCACGGGCAAATGGGCCAACGGGCGTTTTACGGAGCTGAACGCCGGGTGGTTAGACGGTGAAATGTACTTTGAAGTCAATTCCTATAACGGCATAAATATTCAACAGAAAACCTCGCGATGCAGTTTTGTATGGTAATACCGCATAATTCCGGCGCGCAGATTGCGCAGCCGGAATTATGCGGTATTGCTTTAGAACCCCACGACTTCCTCTTTCGGCGCTTCGGCGGGCTTCACGTCCTCGACGTAGAGGATCGGGCCGTCGCCCTGATATGCTTCAAAAAATTCCTTTTTGCACGTCACCGTGAGGTCGATCCAATCGCGGTTTTTGTACTTTTGCAGCGCGCCGCCCCTGGCGACCACGCCGAGGAACTGCGTGTCGTTGGCGCAGCAGACCATCGCGAAGCGGCCCGGGACGTAGGTGCCGGGGTACTTCTTCGAGTGGCACATGACCGCCTTCATGTGCAGGCGCTTGCCGTCGTAGTGCTCGGGGTGGTCCATCGCGTCGACGTACCAGACGCCGAAATCCTCGTCGGGGATCTCGATCGGGTCCTGCGTCACGTCGAACGGGCACTCGTCGCCGGTGAGATAGTTCTCGCTCTCGCCGTCCTCGTACTCGATATACATGTCGGCGCGGCGGTTGACCATGCGCAGGTTGCGCTTGCGGAGCGCCGCGGCGACCTCCGGCGTGGCGCGGTTGAACACCAGCATGTCGGCGTTTTTGACCTTTTCCATCATCAGCTGGCCCATGTTGCGCGACATCACGTCGAAGCTCGGCGCGTAGATGAAGGTCATGATCTGGTACAGGATCCAATTCGCCGGCAGCTCGTTGAACTGCTCAAAGGGCCACATGCCGTTGTACTCGATGAGGATCTGGCGCGGACGGTGCTTCTTCTCCAGCTTCTTGAGCGCGTCCTTGTTAAAGCCTTCGGCCTCGTCGATCATCTCGACCACGACGTTCTGCATCGCGTCGACGTCGTACTCCTCGTCGCCCTCCTCGCAGCAGATGAGCAGCGTCTTATCCTGCCTGGCGAAGCCGTCCTGCAGAATGCCGTTGATGAAATTTGTCTTGCCGCCGTCTAAGAATCCGGCGACCGCGTAAACGGGAATGTCCATAGCTTAAACTCCAAACAGCTCCTTGAGCTTGTCTTCCTTCAGCTCCGCGCCGATGACGCAGAGTCTGCCCGTCACGTCGGCGGGACCCTCGCGGACCTCGTGCTCCTCGGGGACGTAGTCGAAGTGCAGCCACTTGCCGTCGCCGCCGTTCACGATGCCCTTGCAGCGCACGATCTGGCCGTACTCGCCGCTGTCCAGCGCGGTGAGAATACGTTCGAGCTCGCTCGCGGGGAAGGACTTCGGCGTCTCGACGCCCCAATCGGCGAAGATCTCGTCGGCGTCGTGGCCGTGGTGGTGATGATGGTGATGATGCTCATGGCCGTGCTCATCGTGGTCGTGATGGTGGTGCTCATGCTCGTCGTGCTCATCATGCTCATGCTCGTGATGATGGTGGTGATGCTCATGCCCGTCCTCATCGTGGTCATGGTGGCAGCAGTGCTCCGCCGGGTCAAAGGCGCGGAGCAGCGCGGCGGCCTCGGCGGGCGTTTTGGCCTCCGCCTCGATCTGCTTCGCCAGCTCGTCGAGCGCCTCCTTCAGCTTTTCGTGATGATGCTCGTGATGATGGTGATGATGGCACTCGCACTCGGGATCGTCGCACTCGTCGTCGTCAAAGTCCTCGTGCTCCATGATCTCCTTGAGCTCATGGATAAAGTCGGCGCTGGTACGCTCCATCGAGGCGAGGATCTGCTCGCCGTTCACCTGCTCCCACGGGGTCGTGATGATGGTCGCGGCGGCGTTGTGCTCGCGCAGCAGCGCGACGGCGGCGTTGATCTTCTCCTCGCTCAGCTTGCCCGTGCGGGAGAGAATGATGCAGCCCGCGTGCTCGACCTGGTTGTTGAAGAACTCGCCGAAGTTCTTCATGTAGACCTTGCACTTGCTGGCGTCGGCGACGGTGATGAAGCTGTTGAGGACGAGCTCCTTGTCCTCCTTCGCCACGTCCTCGACCGCGCGGATCACGTCGGAGAGCTTGCCGACGCCGCTCGGCTCGATGACGATGCGGTCGGGCCGGTACTTCGCCTGCACGTCCTTGAGCGCCTCGCCGAAGTCGCCGACGAGCGAGCAGCAGATGCAGCCGGAAGACATCTCGCTGATCTGCACGCCGGTGCCCTGCAAAAAGCCGCCGTCGATGCTGATCTCGCCGAACTCGTTCTCGATCAGGACGATCTTCTCGCCCTTGTACGCTTCCTCCAGCAGCTTTTTGATGAGCGTGGTCTTGCCGGCGCCCAGAAAGCCGGAGATGATGTCAATTTTTGCCATAGTTTTCGCTTCCTTTATCAATATAGTTTTTTACAGCAAACGTATTGTACTCTGCCAAATTCGATTTTGCAAGCGATTCGCAAATTTTTTACAGTTTGGCAACAAATCATACTGATTTAAAATGTAAAACTTTTCTTTTGACGGCTTCTCGGATTTTATCCCGCCGCGGGCGGCGTGCTGTGTTGGGACCGCCTGACCGGGGAGCTGCACCGCGCGCAGGGCGGCAAGTGGCGGAACACAACGTACCGGCACACGGAGCCGTGACCGGGCTGATTTGCTTTATTTTATAAATTTGCGAAAATTTGACCTTGACAAAGCATGCGGCATCTGCTAATATCGGTGTGCTGCGAAAATGCTGGTATAGCTCAGTTGGTAGAGCAGCTGATTTGTAATCAGCAGGTCGGGGGTTCGAGTCCGTCTACCAGCTCCAGCTCGTCGGCACGGGCTGCGCATCGCTCGCTTTTGCGCGGGCGCGGAAGCTCGTTCGCTCCGTCGCGTCTCCTCTCAAAATCACAAACGCTCCGCTGGTTTGTGATTTTGTATGGGGAACGACTTAAATCAGGGGTTGGGGGAATACCCGAGTGGCCAAAGGGGGCAGACTCTAAATCTGTTGTCATTGACTTCGGTGGTTCGAATCCACCTTCCCC
>JAFTGG010000069.1 GCA_017458025.1 Oscillospiraceae bacterium
GCCACCGGGCGGGAGGTTCTCGAATACGTTGTCGCGGAGGGCACGGGCAAGAACGGCAAGGTTGCGGGCTACCGTCTCGGCGGCAAGACCGGCACGGCGGATAAGGTCGGCGGCAACGTCATCGTCTCGTTCGTGTGCTTCGCGCCCGCGAACGATCCGCAGGTCATCATGCTGCTCACGCTCGACGAGCCGGATCGCTGGACCGGCACTTACGTCTCCGGCGGCAACATGGTCGCGCCGGTGGCGAGCAGCGTCATGGCGGAGATATTGCCGTACCTCGGCATCGAGCCGACCTACAGCGCCGAAGAACTCGTCGGACGCGACGCGACCGTGCCGAACCTCGTCGGCGAGAGCGTCGAAACCGCGCAGACGAAGCTCAAGGAGCTCGGCTTCTCAAGCCGTGTTATCGGCGACGCCGAAAAGGTCACCGACCAGACGCCGCTCGGCGGCGCGATCGTGCCGAACAACGCGGAGATCCTGCTCTACTGCGGCGAGGCGAAGTCTGACGCGCTCTGCATCGTGCCGAACGTCATCGGCGACAGCGCGTCGGTCGCGAACCAGAAGCTGACGAACGCGGGACTCATCATGTCGATCTCCGGCGCGACGAACCGCTCGTCCGCGACGGTGCACGCCATCTCGCAGTCCGAGGAGCCGGGCAGGGAGGTCGCGGCGGGCACGGTCGTCCGCGTGCAGTTGAGCGACAGCTCGGTTACGGATTAATGCTACGTTTATCCGAGAGGTGCCGCCGGCGGCATACAGTTGCTGACGCAACCGGCGCGATACCGTAAATGGAATTTTTTTCAATGCGTTCAGTATTAAATTCAAAGAAAGCCATATTCAATCGTGAAAGGGAAGCTTCCACACGCGCTTATCGGCATTGCTTTCACCCCTGACGACGTATGAGCTGCACGCCCCGAACGATTTAGAGATCCTGCATCTGACCGACGATTCCCGCGCGGTGCGGCGCGGCAGCCTGTTCGCCGCGCTGCGCGGCGCGAAGGAGGACGGCGCGCGCTTTTTGGCGGACGCGCTGCGGAAGGGCGCGGCCTGCGCGTTGTGCGAATCGCCGCCGGACGTCGACATGCCATATGTGCTCGTGCCGGACAGCCGCTGCGCGCTGGCGCTCATGGCGGCGGCATGGTACGGCGGTCCCGCTGCGCGCATGACGATGCTCGGCGTCACCGGCACGAACGGGAAGACGACCACGACGTATCTTTTGAAGCAGATGCTCGAACAGACGCTGCAAGCCAAGGTCGGGCTCATCGGCACGAACCAGAACATGATCGGCGATACGATCCTCTCCGCCGAGCGCACGACGCCGGGTACGCTGGAGCTCCAGCGCCTGCTCGCGCGCATGGCGGAGGAGGGCTGCACGCACGTCGTGATGGAGGTGTCTTCCCACGCGCTGACGCAGCATCGCGCCGCGGGCATTTTGTTCGACGTCGGCATCTTCACCAACCTGACGCAGGATCACCTTGACTACCACGGCACGATGGAGGCCTACTGCGACGCCAAGGCGCGGCTGTTCCGGCAATGCCGCGCGGCCGCCGTCAACGGCGACAGCAAGTGGGCGTCGCGGGTCATGGACGGCGCGGACTGTCCCCGCCTGAGCTTCGGGCAGAATCTGACGAACGACATCGTCGGCTGGCACCCGCGCTATGAAAACGACCGCGTGCGCTTCACCGTCTCCGACGAGGAGGAGCATTACGCGACCGAGATCCGTATTCCCGGCGAATTTTCGCTCTACAACGCGCTCGGCGCGCTGACGGCGATGAAGCTGCTCGGCGTGCCGCTGGAAACGGCGGCAAAGGCGCTGCCGGACTGCAAGGGCGTCCGCGGGCGCTGCGAGGTCGTGCCGACGGATACGGACTACACCGTGCTTATCGACTACGCGCATACGCCCGACGGGCTTAAGAATATTTTAGAAACAGTCTGCGGCTTCGCGCAGAACCGCGTGCTGGCCGTCTTTGGCTGCGGCGGCGACCGGGACCGCACGAAACGCGCCCGCATGGGCCGCGTCGCGGCGTAGCTCTCGGATTTCGCCGTCGTGACGAGCGACAACCCGCGCACCGAGTCGCCCTACGCGATACTGCACGATGTGCTCGACGGCATGCGCGGCAGCAAAACGCCGTTCGCGGTCATCGAGAACCGGCGCGAGGCGATCGCTTACGCCCTGGACCACGCGCAAAGCGGCGACGTGGTCGTGCTCGCGGGGAAGGGGCACGAAAGCTACCAGATCATCGGCAACAAATCCTATGCGCTCGACGAGCGCGACGTTGTGTGCGAATACCTTAAACGAAGGAGAAATCAGCATGATCAAGACAGTACTCGCCTGTATCCTCAGCTTCGCGGCCGCGGTGATCGCGGGGAGGTTCCTGATCCCGTGGCTTCGCCGTCTCAAGGCGGGGCAGGAGATCCGTGAGGACGGCCCGACGTGGCACAACGCCAAGGCGGGTACGCCGACTATGGGCGGGCTCATGTTTATCGCGGGTATTTTCGTCGCGATTTTGGCCGTCGGCTGGTCGGGCATGCTGCGCGGCGACTTTAAGCATCTCTATATCTTTGGCTTCGCGCTGATTTTTGGCGTGATCGGATTTCTCGACGATTTTGAGAAGGTCGTCCATCATCGCAACCTCGGCCTGACGGCGCTGCAGAAGTTTGTGCTCCAGCTCGCCGCGGCGGTGGCGTTCCTGACGCTCATGCGCTATGAGGGCATGCTGACGCCGAACCTGTATGTGCCGTTTTTCCAGACGCACCTTGTCATGAGCTGGCCGGTGTACATGGTCTTCGCCGCGTTCGTCATCGTCGGCACGGTCAACGCCGTCAACATCACCGACGGCATCGACGGCCTCGCGGGCAGCGTGACGGTGCCGGTGGGCCTGTTTTTTGCCGTGGTCGCGGCGTGGTGGCCGGGCCTTGAGCAGCTCGGCGTCTATTCCGGCGCGCTGGTGGGCGGGCTGCTGGGCTTTCTCGTCTATAATTTCCACCCCGCGAAGGTGTTTATGGGCGACACGGGCTCGCTGTTTCTGGGCGGAACGGTCGCGGCGCTGGCGTTTGCCTACGACATGCCGCTCATTCTGATTCCCGTCGGCTTTGTCTACATTTGCGAGACGATGTCCGACATTCTGCAGGTCGGCTACTTCAAGCTGACGCATGGCAAGCGCCTCTTTAAAATGGCTCCGCTGCACCACCACTTTGAGCTGTGCGGCTGGAGCGAGGTAAAGCTCGTCGCGGTGTTTACGACCGTGAGCGCGCTGTGCTGCTTCGCCGCCGCGCTGGGGGTACTCGACCGGTATCATTTTTGATTTTTAGACGGGAGCCGTCAGGAAAGGAGAAAACAGCATGACCCGCGAAGAAAAGGAACTGCGGCGGCAGGAGCGCGAACGGCGCAGAGCCATTGAAAACGCCGCGAAAGAAGCGGGCCGCGGCCCGCTCGACGTGCCGTTCCTTCTGCTGACGCTGCTGCTGACGGGCGTGGGCCTCATCATGCTCTTTTCCGCCAGCTTTCCTATGGCGTACTACGAGAGCGGCAACCCCGCGTACTACCTGATCCGGCAGGGCATCTTCGCCGCTCTCGGTATTGTGGCGATGCTCGCCATCGGGCGCATCAACTACGAGCGCTACCGCGTGGTGGGCAAATACGTCCTCACGCTGTCGATCTTCCTGCTGATCGCCGTGCTGATCCCCGGCGTCGGCATCACGCGCAACAACGCGACGCGCTGGCTCGGCTTCGGCGGCGAGAACGGCTTCCAGTTCCAGCCCTCGGAGATCGCGAAGATCGGCGTCATTCTCTACTTTGCGGACAGTATCTCCAAGAAGAAAGAGCGTATGCGCACGTTCCGCTACGGCATCCTGCCGTATGCGGTCATTCTCGGCATCATTGCGTTCCTGATGTACAAGGAGCCGCACCTGTCCGGCACGGTGCTGATCCTCGGCATCGGCGTGGTGATGATGTTCGTCGGTGGTATCCGGTCCATCTGGGTCGGCGCGGGGCTTGGCGTCGGCGCGGTCGGCGTTTGGGCATACCTGACGGGAAAGATCAGCTACAACTCCTCGCGCATAGCGATCTGGCGCGATCCGCTCACCAATGACCCTGACCTGATGCGCGACGCGGGCTATCAGATCCGGCAAAGCCTGCTCGCCATCGGCTCCGGCGGCCTGCTTGGCGTCGGCCTCGGCAAGAGCCGCCAGAAGTTCATGTATTTGCCCGAGCGGCACAACGACTTCATCTTCTCTATCATCTGCGAGGAGTTGGGACTCATCGGCGCGACGCTCATCATGGCGCTGTTCGCGCTGCTCATCATCCGCGGCTACTGGATCGCGCTGCACGCCCGCGACCGCTTCGGCGCGCTGCTCGCCGTCGGCGTCACGACGCAGGTCGCGCTGCAGGTGTTTTTAAACATCGCGGTCGTGACGAACCTGATCCCGAACACGGGCATTTCGCTGCCGTTTTTCAGCTACGGCGGCACGTCGCTGGTCATCCAGCTGGCCGAAATGGCGCTTGTCCTGAGCGTGTCAAGGCAAATGCCGCCCAGTTGACGGAGGTTTTATGAAAGTGATTTTCACCTGCGGCGGCACGGCGGGACACGTCAATCCCGCGCTTGCGCTCGCCGGCTATATGAAAGAAAAAGACCCCGCGACGGAGATCCTGTTCGTCGGCGCGGAGCGCGGCCTGGAGCGCGACCTGATCGCGCATACGGACTATCCGTTCCGCACGGTCAACATCTCGTCGTTTCACCGCTCGTTCAAGCCCAAGGAGATCGGACACAACCTCGTCTCCGTCAAGAACCTGCTCCACGCGGAGCGGGAGGCAGACGCGATCCTCGACGATTTTCAGCCCGACCTCATCGTCGGCACCGGCGGCTACGCCAGCTATCCCATCGTGCGCTACGGCGCGAAGCGCGGCGTACCGACGGCGGTGCACGAGTCCAACGCCATTCCCGGCCTCACGACCAAGCAGCTCGAACCCTACGCCGAGCGCATTATGGTCGGCTTTGAGGATTGCCGCCGGCACTACAAGCACCCCGACAAGGTGGTCGTCACCGGCACGCCGGTGCGCGGCGACTTCTTCGCGCAGACGAAGCGGGAGGCGAAGCGCAAGCTTGGCGCCGACGACGGCCGCCCGCTGATCGTGTCCTTCTGGGGCAGCCTCGGCGCGGGCGGCATGAACCGCATGATGGCGGAGTTTCTCGCCCTTGAAGCGGCGCACGAGCCGTTCCACCACATCCACGGCGTCGGCGCGATCTCATGGGACGCGACGCGGGAAGCGCTTCGGGAGCGCGGCGTCGATCTCGCGGCGCACCCGAGCCTCGATGTACGCGAGTATATCTACGATATGGCGGACGTCATGCGCGCCGCCGACCTCGTGCTCTCCCGCGCGGGGGCGTCCACCATCGCGGAGCTGACGGCGCTTGGCGTGCCCGCGATTCTGGTGCCGTCGCCCAACGTGACGAACCACCATCAGGAGAAGAACGCCAACCTGCTCGGCGAGCACGGCGCGGCGCTGGTGCTTTCGGAGGACGGCCTCGACGGCAAGCGGCTGTTCGCCGCCGCGGCGGGTATCCTCCGCGACGAGGCAAAGCAGCTTGAGATGGCAAAAAACATGGCGTCCCTCGGAGTGAGAGACGCCACGGAGCGGATCTATGAAACGGTGGTCAGCCTTGTAAGGTAAATTCCATAGACACGGGGTTATGGTCGCTGTAGCGGAAGCCGGTGTCGATGACCTTCGCCTCGTTGACCGCTACGTTCGGCGAGGCGAGAAAGCCGTCCACGGTCAGCACATATTGGCCCTCGTGATACGGCCCGTCGGCGTTGCGGCAGGACGGTACGGGATTTTCTTCATCGAGCGGCGCGATGAGCACGATATCCACGCCGTCGAAGGTCTCCGGCGGAATCGGCTGCGCCCAGGTGTACTCGATGTCGCTCGCGCCGAAGTAGACGCTCGAATCGCCCAGCAGGTCCTTGTTGAAGTCGCCGCCCGCGACGCACCAATTGCCCGCCTCGTATTCGCCCTGCATATCCTCCAGCAGCATGCGAAGCTGCTCGGTGGCGATGGTGCCGTCGGAGGTGTAGGCGGAGAGGTGCAGGTTGTAGAGCACCAGCTCGCCGCCGCCGTAAACCGGAATACGGCTTACGCTGTAGCAGCGGTCAAGGTCGAGGAACTTTGTGAAGCCCGTCTCGATGGGCAGGCTGCGGCGGACGGCGGAGTCGATGGTATAATCGGAAAACGTGCCGACGCCCGCCTTGGACGCGCCGTGCGGCTGGGTGAGGGGATAGAACAGGAACGGGGAATCGTAGTTTTGCGCGAAAACGTGAACATAGGCATGTTCCTGATTCAGCCTGAACTCCAGAATTTCGTCTTCGTTGACATGATACGAGCGCGTCGAATCGGTGTCGATCTCCTGTACAAGCAGAAAATCGGCGTCCTGCTCAAAGAGAAATTGTCCGATGTTCTCAAGATTCGCTTCCAGCCGTTCCTTCGACCATGCCCACGACTGGGTGCCGCCATCCATGAAGAAACCGTAGTCGTCTTCATAAGCGCCGAAGCCGATGTTCCATGAGACGATTTGATACGGCGTTCCGCGTTCAGCCGCGCGCCCGTTCGCATTAAAAACCGTCAGCTCCTGATTGTCCGGCAGCCGGTGGTAGTCGATGAACACATAGGCGAGATAGCCTCCCGCAATCACGACGGCTGCCAGCACAATGCAGAGAATGACCTTCAAAAATTTTTTCGCTTTCATCATAAGACCTCCGTTCGAGGGATTCTGCCACCATTTTGCCATAACATCTGAAAAAACGCAAGCGTAACCCCATATCGTGTCCCCTGCATACTATGGGCTAGTTGAAAACTCATAGCATGTGGAGGAGACGAGATGCAGGAGCTGTTCGTCGAAGGCGGGAACCGCCTTTGCGGTGAACTGACGATACAAGGGTCCAAAAACGGCGTGCTGCCGGTGCTGGCGGCGACCATCGTGTGCGCGGGGGAGTGCCGCGTGGAAAACTGCCCGCGCCTGAGCGACGTGGACGCGTCCATCGCGATTTTGCGTCACCTCGGCTGCTGTACGCGATGGGAGGACGACGCGCTCGTCGTCGATACGACGCATATGGACAAGAACGAGGTGCCCGACGCGCTGATGCGCGAGATGCGCTCGTCGGTCATCTTCCTCGGCGCGATTCTCGCGCGGCAGGGCGAGGCGGCGCTCTCGTACCCCGGCGGGTGCGAGCTGGGCCCGAGGCCCATCGACATGCACCTCGCGGCGCTGCGGGCGTTGGGCGCGGAGATCGAGGAGCGCGGCGGTTCGCTGCGCTGCAAAGCGAAGGTACTTACCGCTACGGAGCTGGTGCTGCCGCTGCCGAGCGTCGGCGCGACGGAGAACGCGATCCTGGCCGCCTGCGGCGCGGCCGGCACTACAGTCATCTACAACGCCGCGCGGGAGCCGGAGATCGCGGAATTGCAGGACTTTCTCAACGCTATGGGCGCGGAGGTACGCGGCGCGGGCGGCTCCATCGTCACGGTGGCAGGCAAACGCCCGCTTCACGGCGGGACGCACCGCGTCATCGCCGATCGCATCGTCGAGGCGACGTATCTCTGCGCGGCGGCGGCGTGCGGCGGCGAGGTGCGTCTGGGCGGCGTCGACTACCGCCAGCTGTCCACCGTGACGGGCGCGCTCGCCGAGGCGGGCTGCGAAATCGTGAGCGAGGGCGAGACGGTCGCGCTCAAAAGCGGCGGCAGGCTGAAAGCCGTGCGCCCTGTGCGCACCGCGCCGTATCCGGGCTTTCCCACCGACGCGCAGCCCGCGCTGATGGCGGCGCTGCTCAGATCTGCGGGCAGCA
>JAFTGG010000070.1 GCA_017458025.1 Oscillospiraceae bacterium
CTGCGCGCCGGCGCGCATGTTCGCGTCGTCGATGGGGAAGATATCCGCGGGACCGTTCACGGTATTGCCGAAGACCGTCGGGTAGATGTAGAACGTGTCCACCGCCTTGCCGCCGTCGGGAAGCGCGAGCCAATTGTCCGCGCTCGCGTAATCGACCGCCGTGCCGACGAGCGCGCCGAAGGGATAGATCGACGCTTCTTCGGGCGGCGCGGACGGTTCGGGCGCGGGCTCCGCCGGTTTGGCCGATTCCGCCGGCTGTCCATCGGGCACGTCGAGCACCTGCCCCGCATAGATCAGGCTCGGGTCTTTGATTTTATCCTTGTTGGCCTCATAGACTTCATTCCAGCGCTTGCCGCTTCCGAGCTGCTGCTGCGCGATCTTCCACAGGCTGTCGCCCGCTTTGACCGTGTAGCTGGAAGCCAGAGCCGGAGCCGTCAGGCTCAGGCACAGCGCGAGCGCGAGAAGCAGACTAAGCAATCTTCCCGTGTGTTTCATTGGTGTCCTCCTTCTTATACTTTTGGCGGCTCCTTGACACGCCGCCTTTCGACAGTTATAGTTGTATCATAACAGTGTACTGTCAAGTCAAGAGGGGGATATAGAAATGGCGAGTGAACGGGAGGCTGTGGAGCGGTTTTGCAGAAGTCACGCGATGGAACCGGCGCTCTTTTCCGTCCGCCAGGTCTGCGAAGCCGTGGGCTTGTCGCGAGCCATGCTGGTCGAGTTGGAGCGGAAGGGGTTCCTGACGCCCGCGCGGGTCAATCCGAAGACGGGCTATCGCTACTACGACGCGTTCAATGTGTCGAGGATCGAGCAGTACCAGACGCTGCGGGCGATGGGGCTGACACAGCAGGACGTATTTGCGTATTTTGACGATACCTCGGACAGAACACGGGAGATACTGACGGACATGAAGCGCCGGCTGGCGCTTCTGCAAAACAGCGTCGACGCGTTGTCCCTGCGGCTGCGGAGAGACACGGAGTTCCATCTCTCCGAGGTGAGGCTGTCCGACGTCACCTGCTATTGCAGGACCGTCGTCTCCCGCGGGCCGGACGAGGGCGAGCGGTTTGCCTACCGCACCTATGAGGAGGCGATCGCGCGCGGCTTCCGGCTGCTGCCGACGGAGCCGATGTTCCTTTTGCGGCTGGAATTTGCGAAAGACCGGACGGACGGGAAGTACCTCACGAAAATGTGTATTCCGATCGAGCCCGTCGATCCTCAGGAAAAAAACGCGGACGGCGTGGAGCTGATACCCGGGGGCAGGGCGCTGTCCGTCCTCTGCTGCGGCGATTATCAGAACAACACCTTGCCGAATCAAGGCTTTGCGTTTCTGCTGTCAGAGATCAAGCGGCGCGGATTGACGGTTGCCGGAGGGATGCGTCAAATATCCATCGTGGTTCCCGGCGTCAATATCTGTTCCGCGCCGGAGGACTATGTGCTGCGGCTCGCGATACCGGTGGAGTGACCAATACAGTCTGAGAAGGGCCGCCGAAGCAGCCCTTCTCGTTGTTTACGCCTCGATATTCTGCGGCAGCACATCCGTCGTGGCGATGTGGTTCTCGATGCGCTGCATGATCATGTCCAGCGCCACAAGGTTGCGCCCGCCCTCGAGCACGATGATGTCGGCGTGCTTGCGCGTCGGCTCGACGAACTGCTCGTGCATGGGCTTGACCGTCGTCAGGTACTGCGTGATGACGCTCTCGAGCGTTCTGCCGCGGTCGCGCACATCGCGCAGCGCGCGGCGCAGGATACGCACGTCGGCGTCGGTCTCGACGAAGATCTTGATGTCCATCATCTGACGCAGGACGGGGTGGTGGAAGATGAGAATGCCCTCCACGATGATGACCTTCGACGGACGGACGAGCTCGGTCTCGTCGCTGCGCTGATGCTCGGCGTAGTTGTAGATCGGCACGCGCACGGACTTGCCCGCCTTCAGCGCGCGCAGATGCTCGACGAGCATCGGCGTGTCAAACGCGTCGGGGTGGTCGTAGTTCGTTTTGCAGCGCTCCTCGAAGGGGATATCCTGGCGCTTATAATAGCTGTCGTGGTGGATCACGGTGATGTCCTCGCCGAAATGCTGCTTCAAATGCTCGGTCAGCGTGGTCTTGCCCGAGCCGGTGCCGCCGGCGATGCCGATAAACATGACGCTCATCAGGAAATCCTCCCATATCGGTTTTCCATATTATAGGAAAAATCCGCCCGAAAATCAAGGGTGCATGCCGAAGCGTGAAAAATTTCCTCGAAAGAAAGGTTGACGGCGGGGAATTTTGTGTTATTATGTAAATAAATATGGTTATTTACATAATGTCAGCGGACATCATATTATAGGAGCAAAGCGCTATGGATCTGATCAAATGTCCGGACTGCGGAGAGCTGTATTCTTCGAGCTATCCCCGCTGCCCGTTTTGCGAGGAGGACGGGGCCGCGCCCCGCAAGATCTCGCTTGCGCCCAAACGGCACATCGCGAACAAGCAGAAGTCGCAGTCCGCGCGCGGCGGGCTGATCGTCGTGCTGATTCTGGTGCTGGCGCTGCTGAGCTGGTACCTGTTCGGCGACAGCATCATTCGCCGCGGCGATGTGGAAGAGCCGGCGAGCGACACGCGCGATACGGAAGCCGTCGAGCCCAACGTGCCGGCGAGCAGCGTCGGCGCCGTCAAGAACGGCGAGCCGGTTCCGGACAACGGCGGCGAGTCCTCCGGCGCAAGCACGGCGGAGCCGGTGATTGAGCCGCCGACGGAGGAGAACGTCGACGTCTCGAACGCCAAGCTCAACCGCGCGGACTTCACGCTCAGCGGCGTGGGAGACAGCTTTCAGGTGAAGGTTTCTGGCACCGAGGCGACGCCGCATTGGAGCATCGACAACGCCAACGTCGCGTCCATCGCGGCCGATGGCACGGTCAAGGCGGTCGCCAACGGCAGCACGACGCTGCGCTGCAAGGTCGGCGCGCGCGAGCTGACATGCGTCGTGCGCGTGAACAACACGGGCAGGACCGCGGAGCCCGCCTCCGCGCCGACGACGGCGCC
>JAFTGG010000071.1 GCA_017458025.1 Oscillospiraceae bacterium
CTTTTGCCCGTGCTGTAGATGTTGACGATCGTGTTGGCGTCGTTGCTGTCGATCTGCAAATCGCTTGAGGTCTTTATGTTTTGAACGGTACAGGTCGTTGTGCCGGTCGCGCAGCCCGGGACTGTTACGCTGGACTTGGCATTTGTCGCGTGGGAGAAATTCGCACCCAGCACGCCGCCGTTGTGGGTAAAGGTGGCGGAGGAGTAACCCTTGCCAACGTCCCCGTTCCCCCCGTTGGAGGAGATCCAGCCGCCGTTCATGGTAAACGTTCCGCCGTTGAGATTTGCGCCGCCGGCGTAATTACTGGTGCCGCCCATATTGTTGCAGATCGTTCCGGCGTTCATGGTAAACGTGCCGCTCTCGACATGCACGCCGTCGCCGGCGCCGGCGTTGTTGCCGTTGATGCTGCCGCCGTTCATATAGAAGGCTCCTTTGACATACACGCCGCCGCCGAAGCCGCCGTTGCCGGTGTGCGTCTGATTTCCGGTGATCGCACCGCCGTCCATGGTGAACGTGCCGTTTGCGGCAACGTACACGCCGCCGCCGCTGCCGCCGTAGCTGCCGCTGACGTTGTTGTCGCTGATGCTGCCGCCGGTCATGGAAAACGCGCCGTTTGTGGCAACGTACACGCCGCCTCCGAAGTAGTCGGCCGCGGAGTTGCCCGTGATGCTGCCGCCGGTCAGGTTGAACGTGCCGCCGACATACACGCCGCCGCCGCTGCCGTAGTTGCTGGCGCTGTTGCCCGTGATGCTGCCGCCGCTCATGGCGAACGTGCCGCCGGCGTTGACATATACGCCGACGCCGCTGCTGCCGTCGGTTGTGCGGTTGCCGCTGATCTCGCCGCCGTTCATCGTGAACGTGTACTGATTGTATATCATTACGCCGCTCGTCCCGTTTCGCAGGGCGCCGCTGCGCAGTTCAAAGGCGCCGCTCCCGGTAGCGTCGCCCACGGCAACACAACGCGCGTTGCTCGTTTTCCCGTCGCAATCAATGATCGGGCCGTCCCATACCACAGTGCTGTCCGTGATGCAAAGGACGCCCCGCATGCTGTCCGAAGGGAAGCCGCCCCGTGCTTGAGCGTGCCGCTGCCGGTGAACGTGACATAGCCGCTTGTGACGGTGATCGTGTTATTCACCGTGACCGTGCCGTTGACCGTGACGGTCACGGGGTTTGCCGCGTCGTTGCTGCCCGTGATCGTGACCTCGTCCGAGATCACGAGGCCGTCGATCCATGTTACGTCGGTGTTGATGATCCCCCCGCTCGCCCGCGCGGGCACCGCCGCCGCGGGCAGCAGCGCCAGCGCCATCGCCAGCGTCAATAACACGCTCCCGATCCTCTTTTTCATCTTCCTGCCCTCCGTTTCGAGAGATCATTCGCATCGGGGGCAGCCCCCGATGCGTTACGGGCATATGCCCGTAACGACGCCCCTTCTCGGCGGGGCGTCCGCGCCGTATTGGGTATGACAAAACCCATTTTTACATCTCGCACTCTATCACGGGCGGCGCGATTTTTTGGATTTTTTACAGAATTGGTATCAAATATTACAAAATTGGTCGTGGCGGAACGAAAAATGTATGGTATACTGAACAAACAGGAGTGGGAAAGGGGGCTTGTCATGCGGAGCATCGCCATCTGCGACGACGACGCGGCGGAGCGCGCCAAGACGCGCGCCCTGCTCGACGCTTACCTCAATGGGCGCGGCATGGCGGCGCGCGTGCGGGAGTTCACGGCGGGAAAGGAGCTGCTGTTTGCCGCGGAGGAGGAGCCGTTTGACGTCTATCTGCTGGACGTCGTCATGCCGGAGAGGAACGGCATCGAGCTGGGCGTCAGCCTCCGCGGGACGGACAGAACCGGCGCGATTGTCTACCTCACGACCTCGGAGGATTTCGCCATCGACAGCTACGCGGCGCGGGCGTTCTGGTACCTCGTCAAGCCCGTGAAGCCGGACAAGCTCTATCCCGTGCTGGATATGGCGTTCGACGCGCTCCGATACAAGGAGGAAGCGGGCGGTCAGGTACGGACGCAGGACGGCAGCGTGCGGCTGCTGTTCGATGAAATCTATTATGTGGAATCCGTTGAGCGCAGGCTCAACTATGTGTATCGGGGCGGGGCGGCCGAGAGCCAGGCCGACACGGCGTCTTTCCAGCAAAAGGTCGCTCCGCTGCTCGCGGACAAGCGGTTTTATCGCTGCGGCGCGAGCCTTGTGCTGAATTTGCAGCACGTCAAGGCGGTCGACAGGTCCGGCGTGACCCTTGACACGGGCGAACAGTTGGAGATCCCGCGCCGCGCCGCCGCCGAGCTGCGCGCCGCGTGGCAGCGCTATTGGCTGGAGGGAGGCGGGAAGCTGTGACGACGATCTGGAAAGACCTGACCGCGCCGCTGTGCATTGCGCATACGCTTGTCCTGTTCACGATTTTCAACGAGTTTCGCTACCCGAAGAAGAAAACGGCGCTCTGGCTGGCGTGTCTCGTCGGGCCCATCGCGTGCATCAACGTGGGGTTGTACCTGCTGCTCGGCTCGGAGCGGATCGGGCAGCTCGCCATCCTGACCTGCGTGATCCCGGGGATGCTGGTGGAGGTCCCCCTTGCCAAATATCGGGACGGGCGCTATTTCTTCACATTTCTCGCCGTCTGCACGGTGTCCACGCTCATCATCGGCGTTACGCACATCTTGGATTTTTACCTGCCGGGGGAGCGGTTTATCTTCATGTTTGTGTCGCGCTTCCTCGCCTACCCCGCGGTGGAGTGGGTGTCGTTCCGCCGCCTGCGCGAGCCGTATCTCGAGGTGCAACGGAACGTGACGGGCGGCTGGTGGCTGCTCACGGCGATCTCCGCGATGTTCTTTGTGGCGTATGTGGTCATGTTTGACTATCCCGCCCTGATTACGCGGCGGCCCGCCGAGCTGCCCTCGATGCTGCTGGTCATGGCGTCGATCCCGCTGACGTATGTGGGCATCTTCGTCGTGCTGTTCCGCCAGCTCGACGCCTCGCGTCTGCGGGAGCGCGAGCAGCTTTTGCAGTCGCAGGTGGCAATTTTGCAGCAGCGCGTCGACCAGACGGCGCGGACGGAGGAGCTGCTGTCCATTCAGCGGCACGATCTGCGCCATCGGTTCAGCGCGCTGGACGGGCTATTGGAGCAGGGCGACGTCGCCGCCGCGCGGGCGTATATCGCCTCGGCGGACGAGTCGCTTGCCGAGACGAAGCCGCGTCAATGGTGCAAAAATTCCGTGCTGAACGCGGTGTTTGCCTATTACTTCGCCCGCGCGGAGGCGGAGGGCATCCGCGTCGACGCGGAGCTGGATTTCCCGCAGCAACTGCCGGTGGACGTCGCCGAGCTTTCGACGGTGTTCGCAAATGCGCTAGAGAACGCGGCCAACGCCGTCAAAGAGCTGCCGGAGGGCGAGCGCGTCATCCGCTGCAGGGGCATCCATGAGCCGCAGATCATGTTCAGCGTGAAAAATCCGTATGCGGGCGAGGTGGCGTTCGACGGGCAGGGCCGCCCGCTCGCGAAAAAGCCGGGGCACGGCCTCGGCGTGCGCTCCATCGAGGCGTACTGCGAAAAGCACGGCGCGTATTGCGACTACGAGGCGGCGGACGGCTGGTTCCGGGTCAGCATCCTTGTGCAGGTGTGACGCGCATCGAATCGCCGATTTTGGGGCAGCCCCTCAGAGGACAAATGGGCAAACCTCCGCGCGGCGCCGGCGCTTCAACATCCACTCCAAAACCGCGTGTCGAGAGTTCGAGCCTTTCTGCCCCTGCCAAGAAAA
>JAFTGG010000007.1 GCA_017458025.1 Oscillospiraceae bacterium
GGCCGATATCTCCGTGCAGGCGTTCGTCAATCTCATATGGATGTGTCTGGACGCGGTCATCGTCTATACATACTTTAAATATGGCAAACGGGACTTCCCCGAAAACGCAAAGAAATACTTTCTGCCGTTCTCCGTTTTGTCCTTCGCGGCCTGCGCCGTGATACAGCTCGCGTTCTTCCTCTCTTTCGACCCGCTGCCGGCGGCGCAGTATTCGGCGTTCGCGCAGAACGCTGCGATGTCGATCCTGTTCGTGGTCATGCTGTTTCGCCGGAACGGCACGCGCGGACAGTCCGTGACCATCGCCGTTGCGAAATGGATCGGTACGCTCGCGCCCGCCCTTCTGCAAGGCGTCCTGTGGGGCTTTAATCCGTATATCGTCCTGACAGGGCTGGTTTGCAGCGTTTTTGATATCCTCTACATTGTTCTGCTGCGGAGGTTCCGGCAAAAGGAAGCTCGCGCATGAGCGGGTGACGCGGCGGCAAACGGAATATTGACGCACCCTCGCTTTGCGAAGGAGCGCGGTCTTCGTGTGGAGACCGCGCTCTTTTGCTGTTGCGCTTCGGAGCCGTCGCTCCTCCCGTTTTGCCTTAACGGGTCTTTTGCGGACTGAGCGGGTTTCTTTCCGCGATGTTAGCGGAACGGCGGCGCAGATTGTCAACGTCTGAACGGAGTCCCGTGCGATAATGAAGTATCACATCGAAAAGGAGCTGAACGCATGGACCCGAATATCAAAAAGCATCTGGACTATATCCTGCGCCCCGATGAGCGCGTTTTGTGGCAGAGCAAAACGCATTCCTTCGGCATTATCGAGGGAAAGGAAGGCAAACGCGTGCTGCTGCATTGGGTGCTGAGCGCGGTGTGTATCCTAGGCTTTCTCGCGCTGGTGGAGGCGTACGGCAACGCTACGGCCTCGGTCATCGGACTTTTGTTGCTGCTGCTCGCCATTTTGATTGTCGCGCCGGTCATGTCCTATCGCAGCGTCATGACGCAGGAATACTTTATCACCGACCAGCGGGTCCTGCTCGTGCGGTCGGACGGCGGCGCGAACGCCATAGAGCGCGGCGACGTGGACGACTGCCGCCTGATGCCGACCGGACTGCGCGGCGAAGCGCTCGTCATCGGCAGCAGCCTGTTTCCGGAGGGCGACAAGCAGCTGCGCTGGCGCACGCTGCACCCGAAGCTGGACCATTACGCGCAGTCCGACGGCGGGCTGACGGTCGCCGAGGGCCTGGTGTTTTTCAACATAATGGACGGCGAGGAGGCGGAGAAGCTCCTGAAACAGTCGGCCTGAAAAAGCGATAAGGCGGAGCGGCGGCGCCGCTCCGCCGTTTTTTTGCCCTTTACTTTCATTCTTCATCGTGCTAAACTATAGGGGAAAAACAGCGGGAGGCGAGCGACATGGCGGCACCGGGAAGCCGGATCGGCAAGAAGACGAAGAATGACGATTTTTATAAGGCGATTATGCTGCTCAAGGACGAGGAGGAATGCTACAGCTTTTTCCGCGACGTCTGCACGCAGACCGAGCTGCGCGCGATGGAGCAGCGCTTCGAGGTCGCGCGCCTGCTCACTAAGGGCATGGTCTACAACGAGATTCTGGAGCGCACGGGCGCGTCCAGCGCGACCATTTCGCGCGTCGCCCGCTCGCTGAACGACTCCACCGGCGGTTATGAGCGCGTGTTTGAGCGAATGAGCGATGGCAAGCTATGAGTTTCTCGCGGCTTCCTACGACGAATTGATGCGCGACGCGGATTACACGCGCCGCGCGGATTTTGTCGAGAAGCTGTTTCTGCGCGCGGCGAAGCGCGAGGTGCGGACGGTGCTCGACCTCGCCTGCGGCACCGGCACGATGACCTGCCTGCTGACCGGGCGCGGCTATGAGATGATCTCCGTCGACGGCTCGGAGGACATGCTGATGGAGGCGCGGGAGAAGGCGCGGGGGATCGGCGGCGTCGAACCGCTGTTTCTGCACCAAACGATGCCGAAGCTCGACCTCAACGACACGGTGGACGCGGCGATTTGCTGCCTCGACAGCCTCAATTACCTGACCGGCCCGCGCGACGTGCGGCGCACGTTTGAGCGGCTGCGGCTGTTCGTCTCGCCCGGCGGCGCGCTGGTGTTCGACGTGCACGGGCGCGGGAAGCTCGAAGCGATGGACGGGCAGGCGTACCTCGACGAGAACGGCGACGTCTACTGCGTCTGGCGCACCGAGTTCCGGCGGGATCTCCTCGATTACTGCGTCGATCTGTTCACGCGGCGGCCGGACGGCGCGTGGGAGCGCGAAACGGAGTTCCACCGCCAGCGATATTACAGCGTCGCGGATTTGACGCAATGGCTCCGCGAGGCGGGCTTCACCGCCGTTCGCACCTACGGCGACTGCCGTATGCGCCGTCCGAACGATTCGGATGGAAGAATCTACTTTAGTTGTGTCAGGAAGTGACCCTTTTATGAATGATCGTCTGGTCCGCGCAATGTCCAGGGACGGCGCCGTCAAGGCGACCGCCGTTTATACCCGCGCCCTCACCGAGCGCGCGCGGAATGTCCACCGCGCCACGCCGGTTGCCACGGCGGCGCTGGGACGCGCGCTCGCGGGCGTGTCCATGATGGGCAACGCCCTCAAGGGCCGCGGCGAGAGCGTCACTCTCCAGATCAAGGGCGGCGGTCCGCTCGGCACGATCCTTGCCGTTTCCGACGCCGAGGGCAACGTGCGCGGCTATGTGGGCGATCCGTCCGTCGATCTGCCGCTGCGCGCGGACGGCAAGCTCGACGTCGGCGGCGCGGTGGGCAATACCGGCACGCTGACCGTCATCAAGGATTTGGGCCTCAAGGAACCCTACGTCGGCACGGTGGATCTGCTCGGCGGCGAGATCGCGGAGGATCTGGCGGCGTACTTCGTCGAGTCGGAGCAGATCCCGTCCGCCTGCGGGCTCGGCGTGCTCGTCGGCCGCGACCGCAGCGTGCTTGCTTCGGGCGGCTATCTCATTCAGCTCTTGCCCGGCGCGGGCGAGGACACGGTCGCCAAGGTCGAGGGCGGTATCTACGCCGCGCCGAGCGTGACGAATATCCTCAGCGGCGATCCGGACCCCGCGCATCTGCTGCGGACGGTGCTTTCGGACTTTGAGCTTGAGATTTTGGAGACGTCGCCGATCGAGTACCGCTGCTACTGCACGCGCGAGCGCACGGAGCGCGCGCTGCTGAGCCTTGGCAGCGCGGAGCTCGCGGATATGCTGCGCGAGCAGGGCGGCGCGGAGCTGACCTGCCAATTCTGCGACAAGGTGCATGTATTTTCCGGCGACGAGCTGCGTAATATGATCGCGGAGCTGAGGGCAAGGGGCAAGTGAATGGGGAAAAATTCTGAAAAAACGAAAATTTTTGTTGACAGCACGGGGCGCCTGTAGTATAATAACGGTTGCCGTTCGCGGGTGCGAGTGGACTCGGGAGCATAGCTCAGCTGGTTAGAGCACCTGCCTTACAAGCAGGGGGTCACTGGTTCGAGTCCAGTTGTTCCCACCACGCTACGGCCAAGTAGCTCAGCTGGTTAGAGCGCCGGCCTGTCACGCCGGAGGTCGAGGGTTCGAGCCCCTTCTTGGTCGCCATTTGCCTCAGTAGCTCAGTTGGTAGAGCAGCGGACTGAA
>JAFTGG010000072.1 GCA_017458025.1 Oscillospiraceae bacterium
CGAGGACGCCGCAGAGCGCGCGGAGACGCGGCGGCTCGTGCGCGAGGCGGTCGGCGCGCTGCCGGACGACTACCGGCAGGTGCTGCTTTTGCGCGAGTTCGAGCAGCTTTCCTACGCGGAGATATCCGAGATCGCGCAGCTCGATATCGGCACGGTGAAATCGCGCATCAGCCGCGCGCGGCAGGCGCTGCGCAATTATCTGGCGGCAAGCGGGAACTTTTTTGATATTGCGCCGTCAAAAGTGACAGAATGTCACCGAAAGGAGGCGGAGCGCAAGTGAATCACGAGAATTACAAGGAGCTGCTCTCCGCCTTTTTGGACGGCGAGCTGAGCGAAGCCGAACGCGCGGACGTGCAGGCGCACCTCGGGACGTGCGAGGCATGCCGAACGTATTTCGCGGAACTGACCGCGATGCATGACGCGTTCGGCGATATGGAAGATATCGACGCGCCCGAAGGGTTCGCGGAGGGCGTGTTGGCGCGGCTGCATGAAGAAGCCGCGGAAAGCGCGTGGACGCCGCAAGAGCCGAAGCGCCGCGTTATGTGGCGCCGTTGGGCGGGTTTCGCCGCCTGTGCGGCGATTGTGCTGCTGGCGGGCTCTATGTGGCGGTTTACGCGTATGGGCATGGGCGTCTCGTCCGACAACAGCTCGCCGTCCGCGTTCTCCGGCGCGCCGGCGTCTTCGGCGGAGAGCTTTATGACGACGGCGAGCAGCGCGCCCGCTGCCGCCGCGCCGGACTACGACCTGCATGCATATACGACCGAGGACGCGCCGGAGACGGCGGAGTATCTGGAGGCGCCCGCGGAGCCGTCCGCGCCGGAGGCGGCGGCGAACAGCGAGAACGGCGCGCCGTCCGGAAACGGCATGGAGGGTTCCGCAGGGACGGAAGACGAAGAGAACGCCGCGGTGGTCCTGACGCTCTACGGCGAGGGCGCGGAGGAATGGCTCATGGCGCACTGCCTCGACAATTACGCCGGCGACAACCTCTATGTGGTGGCCGACGAGGCGCTGTACGCGCTGCCCGAAGGCCTGACGCTGGGCGACGGGGAGGCGGTCGGACGCTGGCGCGCGCTGGACGTCGGCTTTGTGGCCGTCCGCGCCGCGGAAACGGAGGCGGCGCCATGATCGGACGGCAGGTTTTGCTGTATTTCATGATTTTGCTCATGATCCTCGCGCTGACGGTGTGGGCGGCGCGCCGGCATGACATGCACCGCTATTTCTCGGTGCTGGGCGCGGTCTGGGTCGTCATCATCGACCGCTATGTCAAGCGCATGGTCGCGGCGAATCTCGCCCTTGGCGAGACGGCGGCGCTGCTGCCCGGCTTCGTGCGGCTCCGGCGCGTGCACAATTACGGCGCGGCGTGGTCGAGCTTTTCGGGCGCGCGCTGGCTGCTCGTCGGCGTCACCGCCGTCGGGCTCGGCGCGCTGGCGTGGCTGCTGTTCAGGATCGTGCGGCACCCGCTCGGCGTCTGGTCGCTGGCGCTGGTCGTCGGCGGCGGCATCGGCAATCTGGTCGACCGCCTGAAATGGGGCTACGTCGTCGATATGCTGGAGTTTGAATTTGTCAGCTTCCCCGTGTTCAACGTCGCGGACATTTTTGTCACCTGCGGCGCCGCCGCCGCGGCGGTATACTATTTAAAATACTACGAGAAATACGACGCCGTGAATTGGGAGAGGAACCCGTCCGATGGAACCGATGCTTCTGACAACGGAAAACGGTAAAAACAAGCGCCTCGACGCGTTCCTCGCGGAAAACGCCGAGGGCGTCTCGCGCGCGGCGGCGGCGAAGCTGATCGAAAGCGGGAACGTCCTCGTGGACGGAAGGCCCGCGGCGAAAAGCTGTAAGCTGACGGGCGCGGAGACCGTCGAGGTCACGCTTCCCGAGCCGGAGCCCATCGACGCCGTACCTCAGGATATTCCGCTCGACGTCGTGTACGAGGACGAGGACGTTATTGTGGTGAACAAGCCGTCGGGCATAGTCGTCCACCCCGCGCCCGGGCACCCCGACGGCACGCTCGTCAACGCGCTGCTGTACCACTGCGGCGAAAGCCTGTCCGGCGTGGGCGGCGCGCTGCGTCCGGGCATCGTGCACCGCATTGACCGCGACACGAGCGGGCTCATCATCGCCGCGAAAAACGACGCCGCGCACCGGAGCCTTGCCGCGCAGTTGAAGGACCACACCCTCGCCCGCGTCTATGAATGTATTGTCGTGGGCGGCTTCCGCGACGACAGCGGCACGGTGGACGCGCCCATCGCGCGCGACCCGAAGGACCGCAAGCGCATGGCGGTGGTCTCCGGCGGGCGCGTCGCGGTGACGCATTGGGAGGTCCTCGCGCGCTACCCGGGGCACACGCATGTCCGCTGCCGCCTTGAAACGGGCAGGACGCACCAGATCCGCGTGCATATGGCGTACATCGGGCGTCCGATCCTGGGCGACGCGGTCTACGGCGCGAAGAAGCCCGTCCCCTGGCTGACGGGACAATGCCTGCACGCCGTGGGGCTGCGGTTCGCGCACCCGCGCACGGGAGAAGCGGTGGAGCTCTCCTGTCCGCTGCCGGAGGAGTTTGAGGAGACGCTGAGGCGGCTCCGCCTGCGGACGGAGTGATACATAGTATTATCGGCTAAAAAGCGTAAGCTTTTTAGCCGATAATACTATAAGACAGAGGGGCGGCAGGCGCTGCGCTCAAAGCAGCCCCTTGACAAAGATCTCGATCCCGATCAGGATCAGAATCACGCCGCCGAGGATGCTGGCCTTGCCGGACAGCCGCGTGCCGACGACGCGCCCGATGCAAAGTCCCCCCATGCAGATGCCGAACGTCACCACAGCGATGATGAGCGAGCACACCAATGCCGCGGTCCGCTCGTATTCCGCGATGGTGAAGCCGACGGAGAGCGCGTCGATGGACGTGGCGAAGCCCTGCAGCAGCAGCGCGGGCACGCCGACGCCGGAGCGCTTCTCCGCCGCGCCGCCGCGGATGCCCTCGCGCAGCATGGAGCCGCCGATGTAGGCAAGCAGAATGAGCGCGATCCACGGCACGAAGCGCTGGGAGGCGGCAAAGCGCTCGACGAGCGTGTGGACGCAGACCCAGCCGAGCATCGGCATCAGGAATTGGAACAGCGCGAACGTGCCCGCGATGGAGCAAGCGCGGACGCGCGACATCTTCGGCTCGTTCAGGCCGTTCGCCATCGAGACCGAAAACGCGTCCATAGCGAGCCCTACGCCGAGCAGGATACTGTTGAAGAAAAACACAACATTCATAGCAAGGAGGGATTATACCCTCCCTGCGCTGCTTTTGCAAGGGAAAAAGCGCGGGGGCGCGGCGTTAAAATCGCGCAAATTCGCGGATTTTTGGCTTGATGTTTTCGCGCAAAGATGATATTCTATGCGTTAGCTCTTAACTGCAATGCCTCATGACGGGGGGTGTGAGATTGAAACAACCGAAAAAGGATCTGCGTATATGGCTGGCCGCCGTCGCTGTGCTGTTGGTTCTCGCGATCGCCGCCGGTCCGCCCGAGGGGGGCGCGGCGATTCAAACGGGGCTGGTCTCCATGATGCTGATCACGGCGATATTGCTGATCGCGGCGGCGCTGCTCCGCGCGTTCGTGATCCCGAAGTTCACCATCGTCCCCGGGCGGCTCCAGTTGGCGCTGGAGACCGTGGTCGGCGCGTTTATCCCGAAGCCGAAGCCCAAAGCGCCCGCGCCCGTCTACAAGACCGCCGCGCCCAAGGGGCCTGGCCTCGGCGAGCGGCTCAAAAAGCTGCCCGGCGCGGTCGGCGGCTGGGCGGCGCGGCATAAGACGGCGCTGATCGTCTGGGCGATCGCCGTCGCGGGGCTGCTGGCGGGCTCGCTCGCCGTCGGGTCGCACGGCGCGCACGAGGACGTGCAGATCGCCATGCGCGACGCGGTGCTGCACGACGTGAACCGCATCCGGCTGTTCGTCAAGGACGTCAACCCCGCGCTGATCGCGGCGATGACCGTGTCCTGCGTGCTGTTGATCGCGGCGGCGCTCATTCGCCTGTTCGTCGTCCCGCGCTTCAAGGAGGTGCCCGGCAAATTCCAGATGATTTTGGAGACCATCGTCGGCATGCTCGACGGCATGGCGGGCGTCGGCAAGGCGGACAAGCCGAGCTTCATCGGCGGCTACGTCTTTGCCGCGGGCGTGTACATCTTCTCAAGCACGCTCTTTGAGCTGTTCGGCATTCAGGCCGTAACGACGGCGGGACATTCCGTGGCGCTGCCCGCGCCGCTGTCCGATGTGAACGCCGCGATCGCGATGGGCTGCCTGAGCTACCTTGTGATCTTCTTCGGCGGCCTGATCCACGCGGGAGGCCGCGGCGCCGGCGCGGCGCTCAAGGAGTTCTCGCTGCCTATCTCGATGAGCTTCCGCCTTTTCGGCGCGCTGCTCTCGGGGCTGCTCGTCACGGAGCTGGTATACCACTACGTCAAGCTGAGCTTCGTGCTGCCGGTGGTCGTCGGCGTGCTGTTCACGCTGCTCCACGCGCTGGTGCAGTCCTATGTGCTGACGATGCTCGTCGGCATGTACTACCACGAGGTCACGGAGAAGCCCGAGCACGGGGAATAACAGGAACTACCAAAAACAATACATATTTGGATGAAAGAAACATGAATCGCAAGAAAACCTTTGTCATGGCGCTGCTGCTCACCCTGATTCTTGCCGTCGCGCTGCCGACGCTGGCCTTCGCCGCGGACGCGTCCGCCGCCACGCCCGAGGTCGCGCAGATCGAGGCCGACGCCTCGACCGTCACCGGCAAGTCCCTCGGCTCCGGCCTCGCCATCGGCATTGCCGCCGCCGCGGGCGCCATCGCTATGGGCATCGTCACCGCCAAGGCGGCGGAGAGCGTCGCCCGCCAGCCCGAGGCCACCGGCCAGATCCGCTCGACGATGATGCTCGGCCTCGTGTTCATCGAGACCGCGATCATCTACGCGCTGCTTGCCGTTATTCTTATCATCTTCGTTTTGTAAACGAAAAGGATGGAATGCCGTTTCGCCCGCCGCTTGCGCGGCGGCTGCGAAATATGGCGAATCCGCCGCGCCGCGGCGGATCGCATCTTCGTCCCATTCATAAAGGAGCTAAGATATGCCATTAAATATTGATTGGCAGCAGATTTTGCTGCACCTGCTCAACTTCGCCATTCTCGCGGGCGGGCTGTATTTTCTGCTCTATAAGCCCGTGAAGAGCTTTATGGCGAAGCGCGAGCAGCACTATCAGGAGCTCGACGAGCAGGCCAGGCAGGACCGCGCGGAAGCGGCGGCGATGCGCAAGGCCGCGCAGGAGAAGCTCAACGCCACCGAGGACGAGATCGTCCACATGCGCACGCACGCGAGCGACGAGATCGAGGCCGAGAAGCAGCGTCTGCTCGGCGACGCGCGCGCGCAGGCGCGCCGTATCCTCGAAACCGCCGGCAAGACGGCGGAGATGCGCTCGAAGAAGGCGCTCGCCGACTCCAACGACGAGATCCGCGCCATCGCGCTCGAAGCGGTGCAGAAGCTCCTGATCAACGACGGCAACGCCCTCGACAAGTTCCTGGACGCGGCGGAAAGCGAGACGCGCGATGAGTAACGAACAGAAGACCCTTCGCGCATACATCTACAGCGACACCGAGCCGACGCCGGAGCAATCCGGCCGTCTGGAGTCGTTTCTGGAGCGCACCTACGGCGAGGTGATCCCGCTGCGCTGGACGCGGACGCCCGCCATTCACGACGGCTTCCGCCTCGAGGTCGGCCCCGACGTGTACGACTGGACGCTCGAAGGCCGCGTGCGGCAGTTCCAATCCCGCGTCAACCGCATGGATTCGGGCATGAACAGCTTCGTGCCCCTCATGCGCAAGGTCGTCGCCGGCTTCTCCCCCGCCGTCGTGCGCGAGGAGAAGGGCGAGACCGTTTTCGTCGGCGACGAGATCGCGCGCGTGCGCGGCCTGCCCGGTGTGCAGTACGGCGAGGTCGTCGAGTTTGCGGGAGGCGTGCACGGCATGGTGCAGGACCTGCGCGACGACAGCGTGGGCTGTATTCTGTTCGGCGCGGAGGGCGACATCACCGAGGGCAGCATCGTCAAGCGCACGGGCCGCACGGCGGGCATGCCCGTCGGCATCAAGTTCCTCGGCCGCGTCGTGAACGCGCTCGGCGAGCCCATCGACGGCAAGGGCCCCATCGAGCACGACGACTTCCGCCCCATCGAGGTCGCCGCGCCCGGCATCATGGACCGTCAGGCGGTCAACGAGCCGATGGAGACGGGCATTTTGTCCATCGACTCGATGTTCCCCATCGGCCGCGGCCAGCGCGAGCTGATCATCGGCGACCGCCAGACCGGAAAGACCGCCATCGCCATCGACACCATCATCAACCAGAACAAGCGCAACGTCATCTGCATTTACGTCGCCATCGGCCAGAAGGCCAGCTCCGTCGCCCAGATCGCGGCGAATCTGGAGGCCCACGGCGCGCTGGAGCACACGATCATCGTCAGCGCCAGCGCCAGCGACCCCGCGGCGGAGCAGTACATCGCGCCCTACGCCGCGACCGCGCTGGGCGAGCACTTCATGCACACGGGCCGCGACGTGTTGATCGTCTACGACGACCTGAGCAAGCACGCCATCGCGTACCGCGCGCTCTCGCTGCTGCTCGAACGCTCCCCGGGCCGCGAGGCGTTCCCCGGCGACGTGTTCTATCTGCACTCCCGCCTGCTCGAACGCTCGGCGCATTTGTCCGACGAGCTGGGCGGCGGCAGCATGACCGCGCTGCCCATCATCGAAACGCAGGCGGGCGACGTGTCCGCCTATATCCCGACCAACGTCATTTCCATCACCGACGGCCAGATTTATCTGGAGAGCAACCTGTTTTTCTCCGGCCAGCGTCCGGCGGTGAACGTGGGCCTCTCCGTCAGCCGTGTCGGCGGCGCGGCGCAGACCAAGGCGATGAAGCAGAGCGCCGGTTCGCTCCGCATCGACCTCGCGCAGTTCCGCGAGATGGAGGCGTTCACGCAGTTCTCCAGCGACCTCGACGAGGTCACGAAGCGCCAGCTCGTCTACGGCCAGGGCCTGATGCGCCTGCTGCGGCAGGACCAGTACAAGCCGTTCTCGCAGCACCGCATGGTCATTTTGCTGATCGCGGCGCTCAATCACACGATGGAGAACGTCCCCATCGACGACCTGCTGACCTATCGCGAGCGGCTGCTCGAACACGTCGAGGCGCAGCACGACCACATCTGCCGCCGCATCGACCGCAACGGCAAGCTGCTCGACCGCGACAAGGAGCTGCTGCTGGCCTCGGCGAAGGAGTTCGCCGAGCGTTGGCTGCGCCACGGCGGAGAGCTTGACGAGGGCGAGGAGGCTCCCGATGGCGAGCGCTAAGGAGCTGAAGGACCGCATCAAGGCGGTGCAGGAGACGAAGAAGATCACCAACGCGATGTATCTCATTTCGTCGACGAAGCTGCGCCGCGCCAAGGTCGATCTCGCGCAGACGCGGCCCTACTTTGACTCGCTGCGCGGCGAGATCGGACGTATCCTGAGCGTCGACAACAGCTATCAGAGCCGCTATTTTTACGACGCGGACGGCACGCTGCCGGACGGCGGCGTGCGCGGGATTTTGGTCATCACGGCGGATAAGGGCCTCGCCGGCGCGTACAACCTGAACGTGATCCGCGAAGCGGAGGCGCTCTATCGGGAGCGGCCCGGCGCGCAGATCTTCGTCGTCGGAGAGGTCGGGCGGCGCTACTTTGCGGCGCACAAGTACCCGATGACCTTTTTCCCGGGCGCGAACGCCCCGTCGATGGACAGCGCCCGCGCCATCACGACGGTGCTGCTCGACCGCTACGACGGCGGCGAGCTGGACGAGCTCATGCTCATCTATACGGACATGAAGAATTCGCTCGCGTCCGCGGCGCTCACGCACCGGCTGCTCCCGCTGGAGCGCCGGCACTTCGAGGCGCACGCGCCCGCGGCGGGCGATACGCCGCCGGAGTTCGTGCCGTCGGCGGAGGCGGTCGTCAAGGGCGTCATGCGCAGCTATTTGAGCGGATTCCTTTACTCCGCCCTGCTCGACAGCTTCTGCTCCGAGCAGAACGCCCGCGTCACCGCCATGGACGCGGCGAACGTCAACGCGCAGGAGCTGCTGGGCGACCTGTCGCTTCAGCTCAACCGCACGCGCCAGAGCGCCATCACGCAGGAGATCACGGAGATCTCCGCGGGCGCGCAGGCGCAGAAGAATAAAAAGAGGAAATAGGAAGGAGGCGTCCCAGCTTGACGACAGGAACCATCACCCAGGTCGCCGGCCCCGTGGTCGACGTACATTTTGAGCCGGGGCAGCTGCCCAAGATCAAGGAAGTCGTTCTCGCAGAGGTCGACGGCGAAGAGCGCGTCATGGAGGTCAGCCAGCACATCGGCGGCGACACCGTGCGCTGCGTCATGCTCGCCGGCAGCGAGGGCCTGTACCGCGGCATGAGCGTCGTGGCGCCGGGCCGCACCATCACCGTGCCCGTCGGCGCGGCGACGCTTGGCCGCATGTTCAACGTGCTCGGCGAGCCCATCGACGGCGGCGGGAGCGTCCCCGACGACGTGGAGCGCATGAGCATCTACCGCAGCGCGCCCGCGTTTTCCGAGCTGACCCCGTCGGTCGAAATTTTGGAGACCGGCATCAAGGTCATCGACCTGCTCGAACCCTACGCCAGAGGCGGCAAGATCGGCCTCTTTGGCGGCGCGGGCGTCGGCAAGACGGTGCTGATTCAGGAGCTGATCCACAACGTCGCTATGGAGCACGACGGCTACTCCATCTTCACCGGCGTCGGCGAGCGCTCGCGCGAGGGCAACGACCTCTGGCACGAGATGCAGGAGAGCGGCGTCATCAGCAAGACCGCCCTCGTGTTCGGCCAGATGAACGAGTCCCCGGGCGTGCGTATGCGTGTGCCGCTGAGCGGCCTCACCATCGCGGAGTATTTCCGCGACAGGGAAAAGCGCGACGTGCTGCTGTTCATCGACAACATCTTCCGCTTCGTGCAGGCGGGCAGCGAGGTTTCGACCCTGCTCGGCCGCATGCCGTCCGCGGTCGGCTACCAGCCGACGCTCGCGGGCGAGATGGGCGAGCTGCAGGAGCGTATCACGTCCACCGAGAACGGCTCCATCACGTCCGTGCAGGCGGTTTACGTCCCCGCGGACGACCTGACCGACCCCGCCACGGCGACGACCTTTACCCACCTCGACGCGACGACGGTGCTTTCCCGTAAGATCGTCGAGGAGGGCATCTATCCCGCCGTCGACCCGCTGGAGTCCACGTCCCGCATTTTGCAGGCGGACACGGTGGGCGAGGAGCACTACAAGACCGCCCGCGCCGTGCAGGAAATTTTGCAGAAGTACCGCGAGCTGCAGGACATCATCGCTATCCTCGGCATGGACGAGTTGAGCGACGAGGACAAGCTGACGGTCTATCGCGCGCGCAAGATCAAGCGCTTCCTTTCGCAGCCGTTCCACGTCGGCGAAAAGTTCACCGGTATCCCCGGCACCTACGTCAAGCTGGAGGACACGCTCAAGGGCTTCGGCGCGATCATCGGCGGCGATGTGGACGGCATGCCGGAGGCGGCGTTCTACAACGTCGGCACCATCGACGACGCGCTGGCGAAGGCCAAGACATTATAAGCGGGGATCGCACGGAGGATCATGCGATGGCTACTTCCTTTAATCTGCATATCCGCTCGGCGGACCGCGACTTCTACGAGGGCGAGTGCGTCGGCCTGACGCTCGCGCTGCCCGACGGGCAGTTGGGGCTGCTGGCGAATCACAGCCCGATGGTCGCCGCCGTCGTGCCGGGGCTTTTGACCTACCGCCCGGGCGACGGCACGGCGGTCACTGTTGCCGCGGGCAGCGGCGTCGTGCGCTTTGAGAACAACGACGCGCTCGTGCTGCTCGACAGCGTCGAGCGTCCGGAGGATATCGACGTCGCGCGCGCCGAAGCCGCCGTGGAGCACGCGCGGGAGGCGCTCCGGAGGAGCAAGACCCGGCAGGAGAAGCTTCAGGCGCAGAGCGACCTTGCCCGCGCGCGGAACCGCCTCAAGGCGGCGGAGCGTGCCGAATGAGGGAAAGCGCCCGATTCTGTCAAATATCTACAAAGCAGCCGCGGCAACGCGGCTGCTTTTTTGTGTTTCTCTGCCATTGCGCTTTAGCGTGATAGTGTGGTAGTATGCTGTCACGGCAAACCGATGTGCGCCCAAAACGCACGACCGGAGCGCACAAACAACGATATCGGAGGATTGGAAATCATGAAAAAAGCACTTTGCCTGGTACTGAGCCTGATGCTCGTACTCTCCCTCGCGGCCTGCGGCAGCAAGCAGGAAAGCAAGAACGGCAAGCTGATCGTCGGTTTTGACGCGGAGTTCCCGCCGTTTGGCTTCATCGACGAGAGCGGCAATTACGACGGCTTCGACCTCGCTATGGCGCAGGAGGTCTGCAAGCGTCTCGGCTGGGAGTACGAGGCGGTCGCCATTGATTGGGACTCCAAGGACGCGGAGCTCTCGTCCGGCAACATCAACTGCATCTGGAACGGCTTCACCTACACCGGCCGCGAGAACGACTACACCTGGTCCGATCCCTATGTCGACAACAGCATTGTGCTGGTCGTCAAGGCGGACAGCGGCATCGGCTCCAAGGCGGACCTCGCCGGCAAGAGCGTGATGGCGCAGGCGGGTTCCTCCGCGGTGGACGCGCTGGACGCGGATGAGACCGGCTTCGCCGCGAGCCTCAAGGAGGTCGTGCAGCTTCCCGATTACAACATGGGCTTCCTGGAGCTCGACCAGGGCACCGTGGACGCGCTGGCGGTGGACCTCGGCGTCGCGATGGCGCAGATCAACCAGAAGGCGGGCGCCTACGTCATTCTCGACGAGGCGGTTTCCACCGAGCAGTATGCCATCGGTTTCCTCAAGGGCAATACCGAGCTGCGCGACGCGGTCAACGAGCAGCTTCTCGCCATCGCGCAGGACGGCACGATGCTCAAGATCGCCGAGCAGTATGTGGACGAGGGCGTCGTGATCGACAGCCTTTGCCTCATCAAGTAAATTTTCTCTCATCATCTCTTTCCTGCAAGGGATCAGGCGACGGGGCTCCGCCGCCTGATTTCCCTGCAAACGGAGAAAATCGCGAGGTTTTGTTATGACCTTTCAAACTATGGTCGCCCAACTGGCAAACGGCTTTTTGACCACGCTCGCCATCTTCGCGCTGACGCTGCTCGGCTCGCTGCCGCTGGGCCTGCTCGTCTATTTCGGGCGCAAAAGCCGCGTCGCGCCGGTCCGCGCCCTCGTGCGCGTCTACATCTCCCTCATGCGCGGCACGCCGCTGATGCTGCAGCTGATGGTCGTCTACTACGCGCCGAACCTGATGTTCGGCCTGCGCCCGCTGCCGCGCTTTTCCGCGACGATCGTTGCGTTCATTATCAACTACGCCGCGTACTTCGCGGAGATCTACCGCGGCGGCATCGAGTCCATTCCCGTCGGACAGTATGAGGCGGCGGAGGTGCTGGGCTACACGAAGGCGCAGACCTTCTTCCACATTATCCTGCCGCAGATGGTCAAGCGCGTTCTGCCGCCGGTGACGAACGAGGTCATCACGCTCGTGAAGGACACGTCCCTCGCCTCGGTCATCGCCGTGGTGGAGATGTTTACGCTGGCGAGCCGCATCGCGGTCGCGCCGCACTCGCCCGGCATGGTGACCTTCGCGGTCGCCGCCGTGTTCTACTATGTGTTCAACTATCTTGTGGCGGTCGTCATGGAGCACGCCGAAAAAGCGCTCGCGTATTATCAATAAGGCGGTGGGTGTATGAACGTCTTAACCATCAATCACGCGCAAAAAAGCTTTGCGGAGCTCGGCGTGCTCAAGGACATCTCCCTCACCGTCGACGAGGGCGAGGTCGTGTCCGTCATCGGGCCGTCCGGCTCCGGCAAGTCGACGCTGCTGCGCTGCGCGACGTTCCTTGAAACGCTGGACGCGGGCGAGATCGCCTACATGGGCAAGAAAGCGGCGTGGGACGAGGGCGGCAAGGCGGTCTACGCCAAAAATCTGAACGCGTTCCGGCAATGCTTCGGGCTGGTGTTCCAGCAGTTTAACCTGTTCCCGCACCGGAGCGTGCTGCAAAACGTCATGGATGCGCCGCTGCGCGTGCAAAAGCGCGGACGCGGCGAGGTCGAGGACGAGGCGCGGCAACTGCTTGAAAAGCTCGGCCTCGCGGAAAAGGCGGACGCGTACCCCTGCCAGCTCTCCGGCGGGCAGCAGCAGCGCGTGTCCATCGCGCGGGCGTTGGCGATGAATCCGGAGATCCTGTTCTTCGACGAGCCGACCAGCGCGCTCGATCCGGAGCTGACGGGCGAGGTGCTGCGCGTGATCCGCCGCCTCGCGGAGGATAAGATGACGATGGTCATCGTCACGCACGAGATGGAGTTCGCCCGCGTGGTGAGCGACCGCGTCATCTTCATGGACGGCGGCGTCATCGTCGAGCAGGGCGACCCGAACCAGGTGCTCGTCGACCCGACGCAGGAGCGCACACAGCAGTTTCTCAAGACCTATCAGGCGTAAAAAAGGCGGCCATGCCGCCTTTTTTGTTACCGAATCGTTACTTGCCCTATATGCTGCGCCGTTGTACAATAGAGACAATCTGGATACGGGAGAACTGCCCATGAAACGCAC
>JAFTGG010000008.1 GCA_017458025.1 Oscillospiraceae bacterium
GCACGATGAACCTGAGCCGCAGAAAGCAGATTAGCTGAATAGACACAAAAATCCCGCCGTACGGCGGGATTTTTGTGTCTATTCAGCTAATCTGCTTTCTGCGGCTCAGGTTCATCGTGCCGTCCTGCATGTCGCCGACGCTTTCGAGGCTCTTGCCCGTGCCCTCGGCGACGCATTGGATCGCGTTCTCCGCCACGACGGTCGGAATGCCCGTGCGCGCGGTGACAAGCTTGTCGAAGCCGCGCACGAGGCTGCCGCCGCCGGTCATCACGATGCCGTTGGTGGAGATGTCCGCCACCAGCTCCGGCGGCGTGCGCTCCAGAACCTGATGCACCGCCTCCATGATGCGCTCCACCGGCTCCTCGAACGCGTCCATCATCTCCGTGGACGTGACGGAAACGACCTTCGGCAGACCCGTCAGCAGGCAGCGGCCCTTGACCTCCATCGTCGTCTCCTCCTCGGGCGGGAAAACGCAGCCGATGGACATCTTCATTTCCTCCGCCGTGCGCTCGCCGACGAGCAGGTTGTGCGTGCGGCGCATATACTTGACGACCGCCTCGTTGAATTGGTCGCCCGCGACCTTGATCGACGCGCTCTCGACCACGCCGGAGAGCGAGATGACCGCGATATCCGTCGTACCGCCGCCGATGTCGATGACGAAGTTGCCGTCGGGCTGCGTGATGTCGATGCCGGCGCCGATGGCGGCGGCGACAGGCTCCTCAATAAGATACACGCGGCGCGCGCCGGCCTGGATACCGGCGTCGATGACCGCGCGCTCCTCGACTTCGGTGATGCCGGAGGGCACGCAGATGATGATGCGCGGCTTAAAGAATTGGAAGCCCGCGACCTTGTGGATAAACTCCTTGAGCATACGCTCGGTCACTTCGTAGTCGGAGATGACGCCCTCGCGCAGCGGGCGAATAGCGATGATATTGCCCGGCGTACGGCCCAGCATCGCCTGCGCGTCCGCGCCGACCTTGAGCAGCTTGCCGGTATTCTTGTCAATGGCGACGACAGACGGCTCGTTGAGCACAATGCCCTTGCCCTTGACGTAGATCAAAACCGAAGCGGTACCGAGATCGATACCGATATCTTTACCCAATGCCATTGTTGTACCTCAAAAGCTTATTTCTCATTCAGAAGCCCGGTGATTTTTTTGATCGCTTCCTCAATATTTGCACTGCTGCGAAGGATTTCGAGAACCGTCTTCAAAAAGTCTTAAATTGATAATCCGTTAATGCTTCTGTCATGACCTTCCCTTTCCGGCGCTTGCCGTATTCCAAATTCTACCAAGTACAGATATTATAGCGATTCAAACAGCAGTTTGCAATAGTATTTGTGCCAAATTCGTTTCTATGTTTCCTCTTTATGGCTCTCGACGCTTGCGGACGCGAGACAGGCGCAGACAACGCTTTGCGCGCCCGCGCCGCGCAGCACGCGAACGCATTCGGCAAGCGTCGAGCCGGTCGTGATGATATCGTCGATGAGCAGAACGCGCGCGTTTTGAATATGCGCCGCGTCGGCCGCCTCATACACGCCGATGACGTTGCCCCGGCGCTCCGGCGCGCCGAGACCCGACTGCGGCGGATTGTCGCGCGTCTTTTTGAGCAGCGTCAGCGGCTCGATGTTCCATGCTTTCGCGGTTTCTGCGGCGAGCAGCCGCGCCTGGTCGTATCCGCGGCGTTTGCGCCGCCGCTCGGATACCGGCGCGTAGGTCGCGATGTCGAACTCGCCGCTCAGCTCCTCCGCGACGCACTGCGCGAGCAGCGCTCCATAGCCCTCCGCCGCGCTCTGCGCCCCGTGAAACTTAAAGCGCAGAAGGGAGTCGCGCACAACGCCGTCGTACCGCAGCGGCACGGCGCATTTGCCGAACCCCGCGCCCTCGCGCAGGGCGTGTTCCATGCGCGGCAGCGTTTTTTCGCAGGCGGAGCAGACGCCGTGCACGCCGATTTTCCCGCAAAAGGCGCATTTGGGCGGGAAAAAGAGGTCAAGAAGCGCGTAACTCATATCGCGTTTGCCGTTTCGCAAGTCTTTCAGCTTTGTCATAACGCTACCTAACGCTCCCGCCGCGGCGCAGCACGGCGGGCGGTTTCAAGATTCGCTGTTTAGAAGGAACGGGCCCTCGGCAACCGCCGCGTCCAGCACCGGCACCAGCTCGGCGCCGTATGCCGCCAAAGCCTCCCGCAAGGCGGGGATCTGCGCCTCCGTGGTCGGGACATAGATCCTGTCAAACACTATGGCGAGGCTCGCCAGATCCTGTCCCGACGTCGCGTCGCCGCCGGCGAGGACCGTCTTTTCGTCCATCACGAGCGACAGCTTCGCGCCGGAGTCGGACAGCGCCTCGCGCAGGTTCGACGCCAATAGCGCCAGCGCTTCTTCCTTCGTCATGTCGCGCTCGTCGGTCATAATGTTGTTGAGCCGTCCGGCGACAGGGTAGGCGAACTCGTCAAACAGCAGCTCGTCAAAGCCCAGCGCCGCGACTTCCTGCGCGACGTTGCACAAGTATTGCCGCGCCGCTTCCTTTTCCGGCGCGAGGTAGAACGTGCTGTCCGGCGCGTACCAGATATTGCCGCGGTAGTTCCGCTGCAGGATCGCCGCGTCCTTGCGGTTCGCCGCGGAATAACGGCTGTCGTGCAGCGCGCTCAGACGCGCGATCGCGTAGTAATCGGAGCCGGTCAGCGTCCGGATAGCCGTGCGCGCGATGCTGCCGCCCGTGACCGCCTTTGCCTCGATCGCGCCCGCAAGCGCGGAGGGATAGAGCAGCTCGCCGTCTGCGTTCTTCACGCGGACGGCGACGGCGTTGATTTGTGCGGGCAGGGCGCTCAGGGCGCGCTCCATGCCGCCCTGCAAAGCGGTGGCGTCCAGCTCCTGCGCGCGGACGGGGTCTTCTTCGGGCGCTTCGGGCCGTTCGATGACGATTTCGAGGTTTTGCTTCCCGCCGCGCCGCGCGGTCTGCTGCGCGCCGCTGCCGCGGCGCAGCCAGGGCAGCTCAAAGCGATACGAGCCGTCCATCTCATAGACCATGTAGTGCTGCGCGACGAGAAACGCCGCCGCGGCAAAAATGATGAGCACCAACGCGAGGATCAGCCATTTTCTGCCGCTGGGCTTCCGTCCGCGGTAGCCCGTATAGCCCCGCGTGCCGGTGTTTCGCATAAAAAATCAGATCCTTTTAAATCTTGGGTGAATAACCTCGCAGAGCCTCGCGCCCGCGGACTCCGCGGATTTCCGCGGGGTCTGCCGAGGCCCGCTCCTCCCGGGCGAGGCAGGCGCGAAAGACATGGCATCTTTACTTCTTGAACTTGCCGAAGAAGCTCCTGCTCTCTTCGTAATTTTTCTCGCCCAGCAGCTCGCTGAACTTCTTGAGCGCCGCCTTCTGCTCCTTGTTGAGGTTGCGCGGCGTTTCAATGTACACCGTGACGTACTGGTCGCCGCGCGCGCGGCCGCCCATGCCGGGCACGCCCTTGCCCTTGAGGCGGAACGTCGTGCCGGACTGCGTGCCCTCGGGGATATTGTACTTCACCTTGCCGTCGATGGTGGGGATCTCCAGCTCCGCGCCGAGCGCCGCCTGCGTAAACGTGATCGGCGCCTCGCAGAGAATACTCGTGCCCTCGCGGCGGAAGATGTCGTGCTGGCGCACGGCGACCACGATCAGCAGGTCGCCGGACGGGCCGCCGTTTTTGCCCGCGTTGCCCTGGCCGCGCAGCGAGATGGTCTGCCCATTGTCGATGCCCGCGGGGATCGTGACCTTGAGCGTCTTGCGCTTGCGCACCGCGCCGCGCCCGCCGCAGGCCTTGCAGGGCTTGTGAATGATCCTGCCCTTGCCGCCGCACTTGGGACAGGGCGAGGACGTCGACATGAAGCCGAGCGGGGTCTGTTGGCGGCGCTGCACCATGCCGCGCCCGCCGCACTCCTGACAGACCTCCGCGGTCGTGCCCGGCTCGCAGCCGCTGCCGCGGCAGGCGTCGCACTGCTCGACGCGCTCGATAATGACCTCCTTCTCACAGCCGAAGCAGGCTTCCTCGAACGTGATGTTCACGCTCGTGCGCAGGCTTTCGCCGCGCTGGGGCGCGTTGGGGTTCGCGCGGGTCGCGCCGCCGAAGCCGCCGCCGAAAAAGCTGCCGAAGATGTCGCCGAGGTCGCCGAAGTCGAAGTCCATGCCGCCGCCGTAACCGCCGCCCGCGCCGTAGTTCGGGTCGACGCCCGCGAAGCCGAATTGGTCGTAGCGCGCCTTCTTCTGCGGGTCGGAGAGCACCTCGTACGCCTCGCCCAGCTCCTTGAACTTCTCCTCGGCGGTCTTGTCGCCGGGGTTCAGGTCGGGATGGTACTTCCGCGCCAGCTTCTTATACGCCTTTTTGATCTCCTCGTCGGTCGCGCCCTTTTCCAGACCCAATACCTCGTAATAATCGCGTTTGTTTTCCGTTGCCATTCGTCGTCGCAAAGTCCGCTCGATCTTGTTTCCCGCTTATGCGGAAAAGAAAATCCGCTCCCTTGCTCCTCCTCTCCTCCCCAAACCCGCTGCGCTGGGCTTTGGGTCGGTAATTAACAGGGTTTTGCGGAGTCGCCTTTCGGCGGCCCCGCAATTATTTATATTTCTGATCTTGCCTTTATTTGTTTTCGTCGTCGTCCACGACCTTGTAGTCGGCGTCGTAATACTGCTGGCCGTCGCCGCCGGGCTGTCCGCCCATGTCGGGGCCGGCAGCGCCCGCGCCCTGCGGGTTCGCCTGCGAATACAGCTTCTCGCTCATCGCGTAGAACAACTGCGTCAGCTCCTCGGTCGCCGCCTTGATCGCGTCGGTATCCTCGCCCTTGAGCGTCTCCTTGAGCTTCTCGACGCCCGCCTCGACCTTCGCCTTTTCGTCCGCGGGGATCTTGTCGCCGACCTCGCCGAGCGTCTTCTCGCTCTGGTACACCATCTGGTCGGCCTGGTTGCGGACCTCGACCTTCTCCTTCGCCTTGGCGTCCTCGGCGGCGTACTGCTCGGCCTCCTTGACGGCCTTTTCGATGTCCTCCTTGCTCATGTTCGAGCTGGAGGTGATGGTGATGTGCTGCTCGGTGCCGGTGCCGAGGTCCTTGGCGCTGACGTTCACGATGCCGTTGGCGTCGATGTCGAACGTGACCTCGATCTGCGGCACGCCGCGGCGCGCCGGAGCGATGCCGTCGAGGTGGAAGCGGCCGAGGCTCTTGTTCGCCGCCGCCATCTCGCGCTCGCCCTGCAACACGTTGACCTCGACGGAGGTCTGGTTGTCCGCGGCGGTGGAGAAGATCTGGCTCTTCTTGACGGGAATGGTGGTGTTGCGGTCGATGAGCTTGGTGCACACGCCGCCCATCGTCTCGATGCCGAGGGAAAGCGGGGTGACGTCGAGCAGCAGCAGGCCCTTGACGTCGCCGGTCAGCACGCCCGCCTGCAGCGCCGCGCCCATCGCGACGCACTCGTCGGGGTTGATGCCCTTGAACGGCTCCTTGCCGGTGAAGCTCTTGACCGCGTCCTGCACGGCGGGGATACGGCTGGAGCCGCCCACCATCAGAACCTTGGCGAGGTCGCCCGCCTTGAGGCCCGCGTCGCTCATCGCCTGACGGACCGGGCCCATCGTCGCCTCGACGAGGTGGCCGGTCAGCTCGTTGAACTTCGCGCGCGTCAGCGTCACATCCAGATGCTTCGGGCCGGTCGCGTCCGCCGTGATATACGGCAGGTTGATGTTGCTGGTGGTCACGCCGGAGAGCTCGATCTTCGCCTTCTCGGCGGCCTCCTTGAGGCGCTGCATCGCGACCTTGTCGGAGGAGAGGTCAATGTTCTCGGCCTTCTTAAACTCCTCGACGAGGTACTTCATGACGCACTCGTCGAAGTCGTCGCCGCCGAGGCGGTTGTTGCCCGCCGTCGCGAGGACTTCGATGACGCCGTCGTCGATGTCGAGGATCGAGACGTCAAAGGTGCCGCCGCCGAGGTCGTAGACCATGATCTTCTGGGGCTGGCCCTCCTTGTCGACGCCGTAGGCGAGCGCCGCGGCGGTCGGCTCGTTGATGATGCGCTTGACGTCGAGGCCGGCGATCTTGCCGGCGTCCTTCGTCGCCTGACGCTGCGAGTCGGTGAAGTACGCGGGAACGGTGATGACGGCCTCCGTGACCTTGCCGCCGAGGTAGCTCTCGGCGTCGGTCTTGAGCTTGGTGAGGATCATCGCGCTGATCTCCTGCGGGGTGTACTTCTTGTCGTCGATGCTCACGCGGTGATCGCTGCCCATCTCGCGCTTGATGGAGGAAATGGTGCGGTCGGGGTTGGTGATGGCCTGGCGCTTCGCGACCTGGCCGACCATGCGCTCGCCGGTCTTGCTGAACGCGACGACGCTCGGCGTGGTGCGGTTGCCCTCCGCGTTGGCGATGACGACGGCTTCGCCGCCCTCCATGACCGCCACGCAGCTGTTGGTGGTTCCCAAATCAATACCAATGACTTTAGACATAATGATTGCCTCCTGTTTATCTCAATTTTTCTTGTCGACTGTGTAAATATGTGGATTGTTTCATGTGAAACAATGCGTCGAACGCCGTCAATTAGCGACTTTCACCATCGCGAAACGCAGAACCTTGTCGCCCAAAAGGAAGCCCTGCTGCAAAATTTCGACTACCGTGTTCTCGCCGGCGCCCTCGTCTTCGACGTGCATCACGGCGTTGTGCTTTTCGGGGTCGAACGGCTGCCCCACCGCGTCGATGGCGGTGACGCCCAGCTTGGCGAGGCTTTCCTTGAACTGCGTGAAGATCATCTCCACGCCCTTTTTGTGCGGGGAGTCGTCATCGCCGAATTGAGCGAGCGCCCGTTCGAGGTTGTCGTACACCGGAAGCATCGCGGTCAGCGTCTCGATCTTCGCGTCGGTGTAAATGTTCTCTTTTTCCTTGGCGGTGCGCTTGCGGTAGTTGTCGTACTCCGCGGCGAGGCGCAGGAATTTGTCCTGCTGCCCGCTGAGCTGCTGCGCGAGGGCCTCCATCTTCTCCATCTGCTCTTTGGTGACGGTGAAGACTTCCTCGACGGCCTCCTTGGGCTCCTCGGCCGCCGCGGCAGCTTCGGGGACGGGCGCTTCGGCCTGTTCTTCCTTCTTTTCTTCTTCTGCCATATAGCATCATACTCCTTATGCTTTTTCTTCTGTTTCCGCCGGCGGCAGCCCGTTCTTGCCAAACATCTTCGTCAGGCTCTCGGCAAAGTAGCTCAGCCGCGCGGTGACGGTGGCGTAATCCATGCGCGTCGGGCCGACCACGCCGACCAAACCGCGCATGCCGTCGCCGATGTCGTAGCTCGCGACGACGACGCTCGTGTCGCGCAGCGCCTGGTCGACGTTTTCGGGGCCGATCAGGATTTGCAGCTTCGCGTCGCCCTCGGGCACGGGGAGGTTCTCCTTGTTGTCCACGAGGAAGGTCATCAGCTCGTGCGCGCGGTCGACGTCGCGGTACTCCGGCATCTTTAAGATGCGGCTCGCGCCGGTGGTCTCCACGTCGCGCCTGCCGGCCTCGTCAAGGACGCCGGCGGCGTATTCGACGGTCTTGGAGAGCACGAGGAACAGCTCGGGGGAGAGCTGCTCGCTGACGCTCATCAGATGCGCGCCCATCTCCGCGCGGCTCTTGCCTGTGAAGTGGGTGTTGAGCAGATGCTTGAGGTCGCTCAGCCGCGTATTGTCGAACGGGAGCGCGGAGCGCTGTAGCTGGCTTTTGACGTTGTGGTCGCCGGTCATGACGACGGTGATGAAGCTCGTCTCGTCGACGGGCACCAGCTCAAACCGCTCGACGGTCAGCGCCGCGTTGCCGCTCGTCACGCTGTAGGCGGGGTAGTTGACGATGGACGACACGAGCTGTCCCGCGTTCGTCATCGCGCCGCTCATGCCCGCCAGCTTGCCGCGGAGCGTTTCGTCGATGCCCCGCGCCTCCTCGGGAGAAACGGCGCGGCGCTCCATAAGCTCGTTGACATAGAGCCGATAGCCCGACGGCGACGGCACGCGCCCCGCCGAGGTGTGCGGCTGCTCCAGAAAGCCTAAGTCGCACAGCTCCGCGAACTCGTTGCGCACGGTGGCGGAGCTGACGCCCAGCTCCTGCGCGAGCAGCTTGGAGCCCACCGGCTCCGCGCTTTCGATGTAATGCTCGACGACCGCTTTCAGTATTTGCTTTTTGCGCTCGCTCAATTCCATCGCTGCTTCTCCGTTTAGCACTCTTTTCTCCTGAGTGCTAAACGGAGTGTACCACCGGAATTTGGCAATGTCAATAGGCTTTCATGTAAACGATTTGTGAATTGCAAAAAGAAAAAGCGCCTCAAGGCGCTTTTTCCAGAAATATCATCAATGCCGCAATATCCGCGGGGCTGACGCCCGAGATGCGGCTCGCCTGTCCGAGCGAGCGCGGCCGGATCGCGTCCAGCTTCTCGCGGGCCTCCAGCCGCAGGCCGTCGATACCGTTGTAGTCCATATCCTCCGGCAGCGACTTGCGCTCCAAGCGCGCGAAGTCCGCGACCTCGGCCTTTTGCCGCTTGATGTAGCCCTCGTACTTGACCGCGATCTCGACGCTCTCGGCGAGCGCGGCGGGGAAGGCGGCGCAGGTTTCGTCGAACGCGCGAAGGTCGTCGTAGGAAAGCTGCGGGCGGCGCAGCAGCGCGAGCAGCGTCGCGCCGTCGCGCACCTCGGCGGTGCCGCGCCCGCGGAGCAGCGCGTTGAGCGCGTCGCTCGCGGGCAGGCCCGTGTGCTCAAGGCGCTTGATCTCGCGCTCGATGGCGGCATACTTCGCTTCGACCGCCGCAAGGCGTTCGTTCGACACCAGCCCGATGCGGTGGCCGACGGCGGCGAGGCGCTCGTCGGCGTTGTCCTGCCGCAGCAGCAGGCGGTACTCGCTGCGGGACGTCATCATGCGGTAGGGTTCGTTCGTGCCCTTGGTCACGAGGTCGTCGATCAGCGTGCCGATGTAGCTCTGCTCGCGGCCGAGGATCAGCGGCTCCTCGCCCTTGAGCTTGAGCGCCGCGTTCACGCCCGCGACGAAGCCCTGCGCGGCGGCCTCCTCATAGCCCGACGAGCCGTTGAACTGCCCCGCGCCGTAGAGACCGCGGATGGCCTTTGTCTCCAGCGTCGGCAGCAGCGCCGTCGGGTCGATGCAGTCATACTCGATGGCGTAGGCGGGGCGCGTCATCTCCGCGTGCTCGAGGCCGGGCAGCGTATGGAGCATGGCAATCTGCACGTCCTCCGGCATCGACGACGAAAAGCCCTGTACATAGAGTTCTTCGGTGTTGAGCCCCATCGGCTCGATGAACAGTTGGTGCCGCGCCTTGTCGGGAAAGCGCACGATCTTCGTCTCGATGGACGGGCAGTAGCGCGGGCCGACGCCCTCGATGACGCCGCTGTAGATGGGGCTGCGGTCGAGGTTTTCGTTGATGATGCGGTGCGTTTCCGCGTTGGTGTAGGTCAGATAGCATACCGCCTCGTTGCGCGGCGGCTCGACGGTGCCGAACGAAAACGGGATCGGTACGGCGTCGCCGTCCTGCCGTTCCATTTTTGAGAAGTCGACGCTGCGCGCGTTGACGCGCGGCGGGGTGCCGGTCTTAAAGCGCCGCAGCGGGAGACCGAGGCCGCGCAATACCTCCGCCAGCGCGGCCGAAGCGTGCATGCCGTCGGGGCCGCTGTCCTGAATGCACTCGCCGACGATGGTGCGGCCCGCCAGATAGGTGCCGGTCGAGAGCACGACGGCCTTGACCCCGTACACGCCGCCGGTGGCGGTGACGACGCTTTGCACCGCGCCGTCCGCGACGCGCAGGTCGACGACCTCCGCCTGACGGACCAGCAGGTTTTCCTGCATTTCCAGCGTGTGCTTCATGACCTCCTGATAGCGCCGCCTGTCCGCCTGCGCGCGCAGCGACCAGACCGCGGGGCCCTTGCCGCGGTTCAAAAGCCGGTATTGGATACAGGCCTTGTCGGCGGCCTTCGCCATTTCGCCGCCGAGGGCGTCCAGCTCGCGGACGAGGTGGCCCTTGCCCGTGCCGCCGATGGCGGGGTTGCAGGGCATATTGCCCACGGCGTCGAGGTTGATGGTAAAGCAGACCGTCCGCATGCCGAGACGCGAGCAGGCGAGCGCGGCCTCGATGCCCGCGTGCCCCGCGCCGATGACCGCGATATCAAATTGTCCGGCGGAAAATTCGTGCATATCGTTATTCTTTCGTTAGTGTAATCACCGCTACCTGCGGCGGGTTAAACAGCCGGAACGCCCAGCGCGGCGAGTTGCCGAGCCCGCGCGAGACGAACACCGTCGCGCCGTTGCACTCGTAAAAGCCGCTCGTATACGAGGGCAGGAGCTGCATCTCCGTGTTCACCAGCCCGTCGGTGCCCGGAAAGCGCCAGATGCCGCCGTGTGCGTGACCGCAGAGCGTCAGATCCGCGCCGAGCTTGCTGTAGCGTCCGGGGAACACGTTGTTGCGGTGCGCCAGCAGCAGCCAATACGGGTCGTCCTCGTAGGCGCGGACCTCGTCCGCGAGCTGCTCCGGCGTCTTCTGGTCGGCGAAGCCGTTCGGGTCGTGCACGCCCGCGATGAGGATATGGTCGCCGCCGCGCTCGATACGGACGAATTGGTTCTCAAGACAGGCGACGCCCATGCTTTTCAGCGTGCGCACGACGGTCAGCGCCTGACCGCTGCCCCATTCGTGGTTGCCGGTGACATAGTACACCGGCGCGATATCCAGCAGGCCGCCGACGAGCGGGACGACGTCGTCCACGTTGCTGCGCGCGTCGACAAAGTCGCCCGTGAGGGCGATGAGGTCGGGCGCCGCCGCTTCGACCGCGGCAACCAGCCGCGCATTGTCCGCGCCGAACTGCTTGCCGTGCAGATCGGTGAGCTGCACGACGCGAAAGCCGTCGAACGCGGCGGGCAGTCCGGCGGAGGCGCAGGTAAATTCCTCGGTGACGAGGACGTTGTTGCCGAGCCACACGCCGAGCGCGAGCAGCGCGAGGGCGGGCAGAATAATACAAAATTTCCGGAATCGCTTTCTTTTTGCCATCAAGAGCCACCAAAACCGCAAGAATAGGAACGGGCGATCAAAAGACCGCCCGTTGCGCTCATCTCAAAACATTGCCTTTGTACGGCGTAGGCACCGTATATTCAAGAGACCGCGTGATATATTCCGTGTTGACCTGACAATTCCAGAGCAGTCTGGCGACCTCGTCGCCGCTCAGTCTGGAAAAGGCCGCCGGAAGCTTCGGCTTTTCGGGGTCCGCTTCATACGCCCGCGCCGCTTTGAGCAGCGTCAGATAGCCGTTGTCCTTGCCCGAGAGAAGCGCGTCGCGCATACTGTTGCCGAGCGCCAACTGGGAGGAGATCGTTTGCATATCCTCGCCGAGGACCCTGTCGAGCGCGCTGGACACGCCGAACATAAACGCCTTGGCGGCGGGAACGGCGAGATCGACCGCGCCCGCGAGCTGCTCCATGACGAGCCCGCGGCGGAAGACCTGCGGAACGAGCTCCTCCGTACCGGCCGCGCCCGCCTGATCGAGCAGCAGGACCGCCGACCAGTGGCGCAGCTTAACGTCGTCGATCTTGGTGAGGCCGCGCTCGACCTCCAGCTCCGGCGCCTTGCGGTTGTGACGGCTGTTAAACACCTTGCGCAGGAACATGTGCGTCAGCGCGGGGTCCTCCAAAATGATGCGTCCGCACAAGTCCCGGTTCACACGGCCGGTCAGGAAGTGATTGAACAGCTTTCCGTACGGGATATCCCGCAGCGACACGCTGCGCTCCACGGACGAGGGCTCGCCGAAGACCTTGCCCTGGAACAGGTCGAAGCCGACCTCGCGGGCGAAGGCGAGCAGCTCCGGCGTGTCGACGTTTTCCGCCAGAATACGGGCGCGGTATTTGCGCAGGATCTTGACGAACTCCTTGACCTTCAGCCGGTGCTGTCTGGCGACGTCGATGCGGACCACGTCGAACATGCCGAGGTATTTCAGATTACCCGAGCGCTCGGCCGTGGGCGTATAGCTCTTGAGCGCCAGACGATAGCCCCGCGCGCGCAGCGCGGAAACGCAATCCGCCAGCGTTTCGTCCAAAAACAGGTTCGGCTGCGCCTCAATGATGAACTTCTCCGGCGGAAACAGGTCGGGGAGCCCTTCGAGAAGCAGGTTGTTCGTGAAGCCGATGTAAGCGTCGCTGCCGTTTGTCAGCTCGCCGGCGCCAAAGCCGCAGAACGCGTTCGTCAAAACGCGGCAAATGGCGCTGTCCGCGCCGGAGTACACCGTCGCGGAGGCGTCTTCCGTTTCGGCTTGAGAAAAAAGCTCGAAGCCGTCGATGACAAAATCAGCGTTCAGAATCGGCTGACGGCTGACGCTTACGATCACGAATGCAGACCTCCTTCCGTGCAGTCCCGATGATGAAATCAGGCTCTTATATAATAATACTATGATTTTTGCCCTTGTCAAGCAATGACAGGCAAAATCGGGCAAAATCGGCGGGTTTTGCTTGCCTTTTATACATTGATATGGTACAATCTTCCGGCTAATGCAGAACGATAAGGAGAATCGCACGATGGCAGTGATCGAATACGACAGCTACAAGCAAAAGCTGCGCGGAATGGACGACACGTTCGACAACCTCTGCAAGGCGCTGGAGATCGAGGGCTCGAAGCACGAGATCGAGCGCCTGCTCGCCGAGGCCGAGGAGGAGGGCTTCTGGAACGACGTGGAGCGCTCGCAGAAGAACCAGACGCAGCTCAAGCAGCTCCAAACGAAGGTACAGCGCTATGAAAAGCTCGCGCAGGAGCGCGACGACCTGCTCGCGCTCGTCGACATGGGGACCGAGATGGACGACGACAGCCTGCTGCCCGAGCTGGAGGAGGGCTACAGGGAGCTTGAGGAGAAGATCGACGCCGCGCGGCTCACGACGCTGCTTTCCGGCGAGTACGACCACTGCAACGCCATTTTGGAGTTCCACCCCGGCGCGGGCGGCACCGAGGCGCAGGATTGGGCGGAGATGCTCTACCGCATGTATATGCAGTGGGCGAACAAGCACGGCTTCGAGTTCGAGATGATGGACTACCTCGACGGCGACGAGGCGGGCCTCAAGAGCGCGACCGTCATGATCAAGGGCGAAAACGCCTACGGCTATTTAAAGGGCGAGCACGGCGTGCACCGCCTCGTGCGCGTGTCGCCGTTCGACGCGAACGCCCGCCGCCAGACGTCGTTCGCGGCGCTGGAGGTCATGCCGGAGCTGCCGCAGGATATCGAGGTGGAGATCCGCCCCGAGGACATCGAAATGCAGGTCTACCGCTCGTCCGGCGCGGGCGGCCAGCATATCAACAAGACGAGCTCCGCCGTGCGCCTGATCCATAAGCCCACCGGCATCGTCACGGCGTGCCAGACCCAGCGCTCGCAGTTCCAGAACCGCGACTACGCGATGGAAATGCTGAAGGCCAAGCTGGTGCAGCTCAAGCTGCAGCAGCACGCGGAGAAGATCAGCGACTTAAAGGGCGTGCAGCTCAAGATCGAGTGGGGCAGCCAGATCCGCTCTTACGTCTTTATGCCGTATCAGTTGGTCAAGGACGTGCGCACCGAGTATGAGACGGGCAATATTCAGGCGGTCATGGACGGCGACCTCGACGGCTTCATCAACGCGTATCTGACGAAGTCCGCTAACGGGGAGTTGAAGAAATAATGGAAGCAAAAGAAAACAAAATGGGCACCATCCCCGAGGGCAGGCTGCTCGCGAGCATGGCGATCCCGATGATGATCTCGATGCTGCTGCAGGCATTATATAATGTGGTGGACAGCTATTTCGTCTCCCGCGTGTCGCAGGAGGCGTTCAACGCGCTGTCGCTGGCGTTCCCGCTGCAAGCGCTGATGATCGGCCTCGGCGGCGGCACGGGCCTCGGCGTCA
>JAFTGG010000073.1 GCA_017458025.1 Oscillospiraceae bacterium
CCCTACACCACGACCACCGAGGCCATCATGGACAAGGTCGCGGAGCTCATCAAGGCGGGCAAGATCAAGGAGATCGCCGATATGCGCGACGAGACCGATCTGTCCGGCCTCAAGCTGACCATCGACTTAAAGCGCGGCGTCGAGCCGGAGAAGCTCATGCAGAAGCTCTTTAAGTCCACGACGCTGCTGGACACGATGTCCTGCAATTTCAACGTGCTCATCGCGGGCATGCCGAAGGTCATGGGCGTGCGCGAGCTGCTCGACGAGTGGTGCGCGTGGCGCACGGAAAGCGTCAAGCGCCGCGTCTACTTCGTGCTGAACAAGCGCAGGGAGAAGCTGCATCTTTTAAAGGGCCTCAAGCGTATTCTGCTCGACATCGACAAGGCGATCAAAATTATCCGCGAGACGGAGGCCGAGGCCGACGTCGTGCCGAACCTGATGATCGGCTTCGGCATCGACGAGGTGCAGGCGGAGTACGTCGCGGAGATCAAGCTGCGCAACATCAACCGCGAATACATTTTAAAGCGCACGCAGGAGACGGACGCGCTGCAAGAGGAGATTGAGGATCTGGAAGATATCCTCAACCGCCCCGCGCGCGTGAAGAAGCTCATTGTCGCGGAGCTGGAGGAGGTCAAGCGGAAGTACGCCGAGCCGCGCAAGACCGGCGTCGTCTACGACTACGAGGAGACGTCGGAGCCGGAGGAGGAGACGATCGAGGAATATCCCGTCACCGTGTTCCTCTCCCGTGAGGGCTACTTTAAGAAAATTACGCCGCAGTCGCTGCGTATGAGCGGCGAGCAGAAGTTCAAGGAGAACGACGGCCTGCGGCAGTCCTTTGAGACGACGAGCAATGCCGAAGTGATGTTCTTCACCGACAAGGCGCAGGTCTACAAGACCCGCCTCGGCGAGTTCGGCGACGCCAAGGCGTCGGTGCTCGGCGACTATCTGCCCAGCAAGCTCGGCATGGACGAGGGCGAGAGCGTCGTCTACATGGTGCTGCCCGGCGCGTACCGCGGCTTTATGCTGTTCTTCTTCGAGAACGGCAAGTGCGCCAAGGTGGAGCTCTCGGCGTATCAGACCACCTCGAACCGCCGCCGCCTCACCGGCGCGTACAGCGACAAGAGCCCGCTGCGCACCGCGATGTTCCTCGCGGACGACTGCGAGATCGCGGTGTATTCGAGCGAGCCGCGCTGCCTCGTGGTCAACACCGCGCTCATGGGCGTCAAGTCCACGCGCTCGACGCAGGGCGTTGGGCTGCTGACGCTCAAAAAGAACAAGACGCTGGACTACGCCTGCACGCTGGAGGCGTCCGGCATCACCAACCTCGCCCGCTACCGCGGGCGGTCGATCCCCGCGACGGGCGCGCTGCTCAAGGCGGACGATACGGAAGACAAGCAGATGACCATGCTTTGAGGATTTCCGCGACGCCGCGCCTTTCCCCCCGACGGGCGGCGGCCCGCATTCGCCGGTCTTCGCGCCTGACGAAAAACCTCTTTGCATGGAATGATTATATATGAACAAAACGTCCCTCAAAAGCTATGCGATCATCACTCTTGCCTGCGTGCTTTACGCGCTCTCGTTCGACTGGTTCTACGCGCCGAACGCGTTCACCGTGGGCGGCTTTACCGGCATCGCGCAGATTATCAACTTCTTCGTCCCCGCGCTGAGCGTCGGTCTTCTCATCATCGCGCTGAACCTGCCGCTGTATATTCTGGGGCTGAAGCGTTTCGGCTTTCGCTTCCTGTTCAAATCGCTCTACGCGATGGCGCTTTCCTCGGTGCTGATCGACGTGCTCGCCGCGCTGCACACGTTTTCGCCGCTCGAACCGCTGCTCGCCTGCCTCTACGGCGGCGTGCTGATGGGGCTTGCGACCGGCATTCTTTTCCGCGAGGAAGCGACCACCGGCGGCACGGAGCTGGCGTCGTGGCTCGTCAAGGAAAAGGTCGAGCATATCTCCATCGGCAAGATCTGCCTCGCGCTTGATCTGACGGTCATTGTGATTTACGCCGCCGTGTTCCGCAGCCTGCTCAACGCGCTCTACGGCGGCGTCGCGCTCTATGTGACGACGACGGTGCTCGACCTCGTCGTCTATGGCGGCAACACGGGCAAGCTCGCCTACATCATCAGCGCGCGCGAGGAGGAGATCACACAGGAGCTGCTGCGGCGCGAGATGGGCGTGACCAAGCTCTCCGCTGTCGGCGCGTACACGAACACCGAGCGGCCGATCCTGCTCGTCGCGGTGCGCCGGCGGGAGATCGTGGCGACTAAGCGTCTGGTCAAGGAGCTCGACCCCGACGCGTTTTTCATTCTCTGCGAGGCGCAGGAGGTGCTGGGCGAGGGGTTTGGCGAGTATAAGCCCAACGGGTTGACATAATATTGGAGGTATTCCGATGGATTTCACCAAAGTCAAGACCGCGCTCGAGGAGCGCGGTTATGCGGTGACGGTATGTCCGACGAAAGAGGACGCCGCCGCGTACTTAAACGAGCAGATCGACGGCACGAGCGTCGGCTTCGGCGGCTCGATGACGCTCAAAGAGTTGGGGCTTTATGACGCGCTGAGCGCGCACAACACGGTCTACAGCCATTGGAACGCGCCGGCGGGTACGCCGGCGGCGGAGACGCTCGGCGCCGCGGCGAAGGCGGAGGTGTTCCTGACCTCCGTCAACGGTCTCGCCGAAACGGGCGAGCTCGTCAACATCGACGGTACGGGCAACCGTGTGTCGGGCACGCTGTACGGGCATCAAAAGGTCTATTTCGTGGTCGGGCGCAACAAGCTCGCGCCGACCTGCGACGAGGCGCTGTGGCGCGCACGGAACATCGCGAGCCCGAAGAACGCGCAGCGGCTGGGCCGCAAGACGCCCTGCGCGGTCAAGGGCGACAGGTGCTATGACTGCAAGAGTCCGGAGCGCATTTGCCGCGCGTTGGTCGTGCTGTGGGAAAAAGTGACGAGCTGCGACATGGAGATCGTGCTCGTTGACGACGATTTGGGGTATTGATGCGGCAAGCGTGAAATTTGTCTGTGCGATCCGGAAACCGGATCGCGGAGTGGCGCAATGAAGAAGGCTTTTACAATCTATTTGCTGGCGCTGTGCCTGACGCTGTCGGGCTGCGGAGACAGGCTGCTGGAGCGTTCCTATTCCTCCGTAACGCCGCACAGCGCGGTGTTCCGCGAGACCGAGGACGCCGATACGCTGCGCGCGGAGAATTATCAGGATCTCGTCAACGCGCTGCTGATCCTGCTCGGCGAGCACAGTGAGGGCGGCGTCGTGCGGATTTACGGCGATGCGCCGAATAAGGCGGAGCTGGCGGAGAACGCCTGCGTCGAGGTGCAGAAGGAAACGCCCGTCGGCGCGTACTTACTCGATTACATCACCTACGACGGCAAGGCGGAGAGCGGCTACTATGAGCTGACGGCGCGCTTCGGCTACCGCCGTACGGCGGAGGAGCAGGCGGCGATCGTCAACGCGACGAGCACCGAGGCGCTGCCGGACCTGCTGCGCGCCGCGATCGACGAGGGGCGCGACGCCGCCGCGATCCGCGTGGGGTACTTCGGAACCGACCGCAACGGCGTGTTGGAGATGGTGCGCGCGGTACACGACGAGGTCTATCCGCCGGAGGAGCTGACGGAGGACGGCGAACTGCCGGCGGAGCAGGAGGGCGCGGAAAACGAGCCGCCAGAGCTTGCCGGCTTGCCGCCGGAGACGGAGCCGACGCCCGCGGAAGACGCTCCGCCGGACCTTCCGGCGGAACCGGACGGGCCGATGTACGACATTGCCCCGTGGGAGGTGCTGTTCTATCCGGACAACGCGCAGCCGGGGATTGTGGAAGTGGTACTCTACCGAGAATAAAAAGAAGCAGCTTTCGCTGCTTCTTTTTTGCATATTAGTATCATACTCGTATTATACGCTGAGCCAATCAATCAGCTCCAACCCGGGGTTGTGCTTGGTGAGGAAGCCCACCGACCACTCGCCGCCGAAGGCGATGAGCTTGCGGCCCTTAAAGTCCTCCAGCACGCGCGAGCCGGTACAGAGCACGAGGTCCTTCGGGTCGCACGGGCACTCGCCGATGAGCCGCAGATGCTCGTAGGGCAGGCCGCGCATGGCGAGGTCGACGCCGTACTCGCCCTTCATGCGGTACTCGAACACGTCGAACTGCAACGTGCCGACCACGCCGACGACCACGTCCTCGAAGCCGCTGTCGGGAATTTTAAAAATCTGGATCGCGCCTTCCTGCGCGATCTGCTCGATGCCCTTGACGAACTGCTTGCGCTTCATTGTATCCATCGGCGAGACGGACATGAAGTGCTCCGGCTCGAAGGTCGGGATACCCGAATAGCGGAACTTTTTGCCCGGCACGGTGATGGTGTCGCCGATGGAGAACAGGCCAGGGTCGAACACGCCGATGATATCGCCCGCATAGGCGGTGTCGACGATTTCGCGCTCCGCCGCCATCATCGTCTGCGGCTGGCTCAAACGCATCTTCTTGCCGCTCTGGACGTGGTAATACTCCGCGTCGCGCTCAAACTTGCCCGAGCAGATGCGCATGAACGCGAGGCGGTCGCGGTGCGCCTTGTTCATATTCGCCTGGATCTTGAACACGAACGCCGAGAACTCGGGCGAGAACACGTCGACCTCGCCCTCGTCGCTCTCGCGGGAGAGCGGAGCGCTGGTCATCTGCAGAAAGTGCTCCAAAAACGGCTCCACACCGAAGTTGGTCAGCGCCGAGCCGAAGAACACCGGCGAGAGCGTGCCGTTGCGGACCGCCTTGATGTCAAATTCGCGGCCCGCGCCGAGCAGCTCGATCTCATCCGCGAGCGCGTCGCGCCGCTCTCGGCCAAGCATATCGGCGAGCATCGGGTCGTCCGGCTCGATCTCCGTGACGCCCGCCTTCTTCGCGTGGCCCGCGTCGGTGAAGTGCAGGATACAGCGCCTCTCGCGGTCGTAGACGCCCTGAAAGCTCTTGCCGCTGCCGATGGGCCAATTGACGGCGTAGGTGTCGATGCCGAGCTCACGCTCGACCTCCTCGCACAGCTCCAGCGGGTCGCGGGTCTCACGGTCCATCTTGTTGATGAACGTGAAGATGGGAATATGGCGCAGCGCGCAGACCTTAAAGAGCTTTCGCGTCTGCGGCTCGACGCCCTTCGCGCCGTCGATGACCATGACCGCGCTGTCCGCCGCCATCAGCGTGCGGTAGGTGTCCTCCGAGAAGTCCTGATGGCCCGGCGTATCAAGGATATTGATGCAGTAGCCGTCGTGCTGGAACTGCATGACGGAGGACGTGACCGAGATGCCGCGCTGTTTTTCGATCTCCATCCAGTCGGAGGTCGCCGCGCGGGCGCGCTTGCCCTTGACCTCGCCCGCCTGCGCGATAGCGCCGCCGTAGAGCAGGAATTTTTCCGTCAGCGTCGTCTTGCCCGCGTCCGGGTGCGAGATAATCGCGAACGTCCGGCGGCGGGAGATTTCTTCTTGTAAGGTTGACATAATATTCTCCTGAAGCGAAATTTGACATCGGTTATGCAGTTTATCACAGGGGAAAAGGCTTTGCAAGGAAATCTTGCCAAAAAGGGAAAATAGGGATTGACAAATCGAAAGAAATCTGCTAACATCTCATTTGTTCGCGGGCATAGCTCATCTGGTAGAGCGCCACCTTGCCAAGGTGGAGGTAGCGAGTTCGAGCCTCGTTGCCCGCTCCAAAAAGAGAAGTCAGTCGAAAGACTGACTTCTCTTTTTGGATTTATACTAATATGCAACTAAAACAAGACATTCCTTGCGGCATAATTTCTGCCACGCTGCGTTGTCGTCCTTGGCGGGCGTCAGCCCGCCTGCGTCCTCCGCCTTGCCTGACAAAAATTCTGCTCGCAAGGCTTTGCCACTTTTAGTCGCATATTAGTATTATTCCGCGCGTTCGAGCGTGTAGCCCAGACGCAGGTGACCGGAGGTCACATTGTAGCTGATTTGACCGTTCTTATAGCTGAACTCCTTGGTCTCCTCGCGCGAGGTGCGGTTGTAGGTGTAGGAGCGGTTGAGCTCCTCTTCGGTATAGTTGTTGGCCGACGTCCAGGTGTATGGCTCCTTGCCGTCCTCGGGCGGCGTGAACGTGCCGGACCAATAGAGATTCCTCTCGTCTTCGGCGGGAAGATACCACCAGATCTCGATGGTATCGTTGGTAATGGTCGCGATGTGGAACCATTCGCCCTGGCTGAGCTGGATCCAGCCGCCGGTGAGGTCGGGCGGAGGGCCGGGGTTTTTGGCGCAGCCGGCGAGGGCGAGGGCCGCCGCCGCGGCCAGGAGCAGGGAAAGCAGTTTTTTCCTCATGATTTTTTCGCGTCCTTTTTCTTCATCATATGCGCCTCCTCATGGATCGGCGGCTTCCTCGAGCACGACGTTGACCGTGAAGCGTTCGCCGTCACGCTCGATCTCCAGCGTCAGCGCGTCGCCTGTTCCGTAGCGCCGGCGCGCGCGGAGCAGGTCGCTGACGCTCGCGACCGGTTCGCCGTCCGCCTGCGTGATAAGGTCGCCGACCTGAAGTCCGGCCTTTTCGCCGGGACCGTCCGGAACGACCTCGCCGATGCGCAGCGCGGTGCGCTCGCCGTCGAGCGTGACGGGGAGATGCTCCACGCTGATACCGAGGACCGGCTCGCCGTGGATCTCGCCGTAGGCGATGAGGTCGTCGACCATCCACGCCGCCGAGCTGATGGGAATGGCGAAGCCCAGACCCTCGACGCTCACGGCGCTGGTCGAGCCCATCTTCATCGTGTTGATGCCGACGACCTGTCCATAGACGTTGATGAGCGGACCGCCGGAGTTGCCGTTGTTGAGCGCGGCGTTGGTCTGAATCAGCGTCATGTTGACGCCGTCCACCATCACGTCGCGGTTGATGGCGGAGACGATGCCGTCCGTCAGCGTGCCGCGCAGCTGGACGCCGAGCGGGTTGCCGATGGCGTACACCGTGTCGCCGACGGTCAGCGCGTCGCTGTCGCCAAATTCGGCGGTGGGGAGGTTCCGCGCGTCGATCTTGATGACCGCGAGATCCTTTTCCGCGTCGCAGCCGACCAGCATCGCGTCGTAGCTGACGCCGGTGTCGCGCACGACATAGCACTGCGTGCCGCCGGTGATGACGTGGGCGTTGGTGAGAATGTAGCCGTCGGCGGTGAAGATGACGCCGGTGCCGATGATGGCGCTGCCGTCGGGAAGCGCCGTCGCGACCGTGACCGTGCAGGGATTGACGAGCTCGTAGACGCTTTGTATGCTCAGCTCATCGCCGTGCAGCCCCTCGTAGCGCAGGCGTGTGCCGCCGCCGTTGGGATAGCGCTCGATGGACGTTTCGGCGTCGCTGTAATCTTCCCGTTCGCCGTGCGGCTCAAATTCGTAGCGGAAGGTAAACTGCCGCTCCCGTTCGCGCTCCCGCGCGCGCTGCCAGGCCAGAGCGCCGAGCGCCGCCATTGCGACAAGCAGCACGGCGAGGCAGATGAGAAAGATGCGCAGGCCCGTGCGGGAGCCGCCGCGCTCCGGCGCGCCGAGCCCCGGCTTATACGGCGGAGCGTTCTCCGGCGGCGTGAATACATAGCGCGCGGCGTCCGGCACCGGAGGCTCCGTGCGCGATGGCTCCGCGCCGCGGCTGCCGGGCAGCGGCTCCGGCTGGATATAGCGCTCCACCACCGGCTGCGGTCGCAGCGGTTCATAGCGCAGCACAACCTCCCGCGGCTGTCCGGCCGCGGGCGTTTCCTCCGTATGCAGCATGGGCTGAAATTCGTCCATAGGCGTCCTCTTACTGTCCTCCCGCGAGGGAGACGGTGAAGGTGAAGGTCGTCACGCCGTCTTCGCTGGTGACGGCGACTTGCTCTTTGTGCTGGTCAAGAATGGTTTTGACGACGTAGAGGCCCAGGCCGACGCCGTCCTTATCCTGATTGCGGGACTTGTCGCTCTTATGAAAGCGCTCGAACAGCAGCGGGATTTCGTCGGCGGGGATCGTGTCGCCCTCGTTGCGGACGCTGACGAACGCTTTGCCGTTCGCGACCGCGAGGCCGAGGTAGAGCGTCGAGCCCGCGCGGGCGAACTTCGTCGCGTTCTCCAGCAGGTTGTAGACGACCTGTGTGATGAGATCGTTGTCGCCGAGCACGGTGACGCTGCGGTCGGGAATGTTCGCGTCCACGTCGAGCCCACGGTCGGTGATCTTTTTCTCCATCGAGATCAGCACGCGGCGCATGCTCTCGCAGATGTCGAACGGCGACTTGCGCAGCTCGCGCGATTGGAGACGCGAGATGTCCAGCATGCGCCGCACAAGGCGGGAGAGGCGCCGGCTCTCGTCGGAGATGATGCGCAGGTACTGCCGCTCCTCCTCCGGCGGGATCGTGCCGTCGAGGATACCGTCGGTGTAGCCCGCGATGGTGGTCATCGGGGTTTTCAGCTCGTGCGAGACGTTCGCGATGAACTCGCGGCGCTGCCGCTCCGTCTCCTGCAGCGAGTCCGCCATGTTGTTGAACGAGCTCGCAAGCTCCGCGATCTCGCTGGGATCGTCGTAGCCGCGCATGCGAATGTCGAAATTGCCGTCGGCAAAGCGCCGCGTCGCCTCCGCCATTTCGCTGATCGGGCGGGATTGCCGCATGCTGAGCCACGCGCTTACGACGAACGCGAGCAGCAGCACCGTGACGGCGGTCATGAAGAACATGCCGATGAACCCGCGCCACATCGCGGTCAGCGCCCGCGCCTCGGTCACGGCGAGCACCACGCCGACGGTCTGCCCCATCGACTCGATGGGCACGCCCACGGCGAAGTACTTGTCCGCGTAGACGTCGCCGAGCGTCGTGCGCTCGAACGTATCCATGCCGTCGAGGACGCTGTCCGTCATACCCTCCGGCAGCGACAGCACGCGGCCCTCAAGCGACGGGTCGGAGGTCAGCAGCACATTGCCGGACAGATTGCAGATGAGAAAGTTCTCGTCGGTCACGGAGGCGGCAAAGGTCGCGAGCTCGCGCATATCCGAGAGCGAGCCGCCCGTGACGTAGGCGGATACCATCCGCGAGACGACGCCGGCCTTCGCGCGCATATCCGCTTCGCGCTCGTTGCGCGTATAGCTGTAGCTCAGCGCGAAGAACGACATGCCGAGCAGCACGAGCGTCAGCAGCACGACGCCGGCGGTCATGGCAAAATTCTGCCAATAGATGGTCTTAAACCGCTGCGGCAGCTGCGGCCGGCGCGTTTTTTTCTGTTTTTCCGTTTTTTCACTCATTGCGCGACTTCAAAACCCATTCGCCGCATTTCGCGGTTGCCGCGCGGGCGGCGAGCGAAACGGCATTACTAATATAGATTTACAAGCTTACGCTTTCACTTCAAATTTATAGCCCACGCCCCAGACGGTCTTGAGCTCCCATTGGTCGCTCACGCCCTCGACCTTCTCGCGCAGGCGCTTGACATGCACGTCCACGGTGCGCGAGTCGCCGAAATAATCGAAGCCCCAGACCTCGTCGAGCAGTTGGTTGCGCGTGTAGACGCGGTTCGGCGTCGCGGCGAGGTGGTACAAAAGCTCCAGCTCCTTCGGCGGCGTGTCGATCTTCCTGCCGTCGACGATGAGCTCGTAGCTGTCGAGGTTGATGACCAGCTTGTCGAACACAAGCTTCTTCTGCGTATCGTCGGGGATCTCGCTGCGGCGCAGCACCGCGTTGATGCGCGCGAGCAGCTCCTTCATCTCAAACGGCTTGACGACGTAATCGTCCGCGCCCATCTCAAGGCCGTGGATACGGTCGTCCACTTCGCCCTTGGCGGTGAGCATGATGACCGGGCACTTCGAGTTCTCGCGGATACGCGCGAGCACGCCCCAGCCGTCGAGCACGGGAAGCATCACGTCGAGCAGCACGAGGTCGGGCTCCTGCGCGTGGAACTCATCGACCGCCCTGCCGCCGTCGGCGGCGAGGCGCACGTCGAAGCCCTCCTTGTCCAGATACATCTTGATGAGGTTGGCGATGTTGTTGTCGTCCTCGACCACGAGAATGTTGCGTGCCATAAGCGCCCTCCTATGTTTATGGAGCCGGATATCAAAGGCGCGCGGCGACGCTTTGATATCGCAGCCATATTTTTCGATCGCCGCGCAAGCGGCGGGAAAAAAGGCAATTCCTTAAGACCTGACCGCGAGACGGTCAGGATACCACGACTTCGTTGAGCCGCGCGGGCGTGCAGTTTCCGGCGCGGAGGCTGACGAGCAAGGCGCTGAGCGTGCCGGACGCGGTCTCGTCCGTGCCGAGAAAAATGCTGCAGCTTCCGCCGTTCGCGTCCGCCGCGGAGATGGTGCGCGCGCTCATGCGTGAAACGGAGACGGAGCCGTCGCCGAAATCCAGCGCGAAATGGATCGGGCAGTAGCCCGCGTCCTCCACGAGCCGCGAGGTGTCCTCGACCGCGCCCTCAAGGCGCACGAGCCGCGTTTTGACGCTGGCGGCGCGCCACAGGATACGGTTGCCCGCCTCAATCTGCGCCAGCGCCGCGTCCGCGCCCGCCGACGCGTCTATGCGCAGCGCTACGGCGCCGCCGCCCGAGGCAAGACGGCGCAGAAGCTCGTCCGCGCCCTCGAGACTCTGCGGCGTGAAGACAAATGTGGCGCGGCCCGAGGGGAGATAGGCGAGCAACTGCTCGGTGCGGGAAACGTCGGTGGATTCAACGGCGAAGTAGACGGTGCGCTGCGTGTTGTTCTGCGCCGGCGTGTTCTGGGCCGGCGCGGACGATTCGCCGGCGGGCGGCTGCTGCGCGCGCTCATAGCGGCTGTAGCGCTGCGCCATCGGCGAGCTTGCCGCGTCGATGAACGTCGCGTCGGAAAGGACCACGGAATCGCTCTTGATTCGCACGAGGTAGCCGTAGGCAATGCGCGTATAGCTGTATTCCAGGCCGAAGAAGCGGCAGATCACATCCAGCGGCAGGAACACGGCGTCGCCGCGCGTCAGGGCGGAGCCGGAATAGGTTTGCGAACCGTTGGTCCCGATGGTGCCCGCGACCAGATCAAAGGTGATGACGCTGCGCTGCTTGTAGAGCACGGCGGTGGAACGGTCGCGGCTGCGGGAGTAAAAGATGCCGAGCTCCGGCGGGTCGCCGTAGCTGATGGCGGAGGAGGGAACGTACAATACGCCACCGGACCAAAAAGGCATCGTATCGGCGCTGAGATCGAGCAGCGTGTCGTTGACGGCGGTGAAGCAGACCGTTTCCGCCGCGTCGCCGCGTTCGGGCGCGAGGCTCGCGAGCATGAGCAGCGCCAAGATCAGGCACAGCGACCGTTTGACCGCCCGCATGCCACCGCCTCCTTTCCCGCGCTTTCGCATAATTCATTATATTATAACAAGCTTTTCGGCATAATGCAAGTTAATACGAACCGTTGTACAGGCGCGTCTCATACGAAATGCAACGCGCCTTGCGGCGCTATAAAAAGTAGAATACTTCTACTTTTTAATGCATTTCAGTATCAGTCGTATATCCGTCCACGCGCGTGCCGGTGAAGTAATGTTCGAGGATCTCGGCGGCGGTCCGCCCTTGCAGCGCGAGGGCGTTCGCGCCGTATTGGCTCATGCCGACGCCGTGGCCGTAGCCCGTGACGCGGAAGGTGAGCGAATCCTCGTCCGCCTCCACCGTGAATGACGGCGAGCGCAGGCCGAGAATGGTGCGCAGCTCGTTGCCCCTGACCGTTACGCCGCCGACGGAGAGCGTTGTGACGAAACCCGCCCCGCTGCGCTCGACGTCCGTGATCCAACGCTCCGGCGAGCCGGAGAGCTCCGCGTCGGGGCGGGCCTGCAGAAACAGCGCGCGGAACGCCTCGGCGGAGAAGGTCTCGACCGAATAGTAGTTCGGCACCAGCTCCTCGTCCTCGGGGCTCGACACGCTTTGCAGGTACGGCAGATCGCTCTGCCAGACCGCGCCCGCGCTTTGGGTGTGTCCGTTCGCCGAGGAGAAGAAGACCGCGAGGATCGGCTCGCCGCCGTAGAGCACGACCTGCCCGTCGGTCTCCGCCACGGCGCGCGCGAGCTTCTCCTCGTAGTACAGCGCCATGCCGCCCCAATCCGCCGCGGCGTCGTCCGCGGTTTTATACGCCTTGCAGCAGTTGATGTCGTCGCAGGCGTCGGCGTCGGGGTGGTTGGCAATGGGCCCGTCTTTCATTTTATGGATCGTGTAGGTGCGCGCCGCGATCGCCTGCGCCTTGAGCGCTTCGAGCTCGAACGACGCGGGCATCTCCGCGCGCAGCACGCCGACAAGATAGTCGTCCATCGGCATCTCCTCGATCGCGCCGCCGTGGAGCACGCGCAGCGTCTGCTCCGCGTCGGGCGTCCCGCGCGCCGGCTCCGCTTCCGTCTCCGCCGTGCTTTGCGGCTCGTCCGCCGGCTCCGGCGGCGCGTTTCCGGCGGAGGCTCGTCCGGCGGACGACCACGCCAGTCCCCAAAGCAGGACGAATACCAGCGACAAAATGCGGATATCGTGTTTCATAGCGTTCCCCCGTTTCCTGAGTTTTCCTTACAGGATATGAGGAAGAACGTGGACAAATGAAAAAAGCTATGTTATACTTGCCGCGTTGCGGCAAATCGCCGCATTTTCCCGCCGCTTCGCGGCAATCGGAAATACATGGCGGATGGATAGCGTATCCGCTGCGCTATTTTCGCTTTTGAGAAAAGAGGCTCCTTTATGAAGAAATCGAATTGGCTGGCGCTTGCGCTGTTCGCCGCGGCGTCCGTCTGCCTGCGCGTCTGGCAGAACCTCACCGGCTTTGAGGAGACGGGGCTTGCCCGGCGCGGGAATCTGCCCGCGCTGCTGCTCCCGCTCGTGTTCGCGCTCGCCGCGGCATACTTCGTCGCCGCGTCGCGGAAGCTGCCGTCGGGCGGCGCGCCCGATATGGCGGACTGCTTCCGGTTTGCGCGTATGCCGGCGGCGCTCTGCGCCGTCGCGGGCGCGTTCCTTGTGATCGGCGGCGCGGCGGCATACGTTATGGAGGAGCGCACGCTGACGCATCTGCTGCTCGCGGGATTCGCCATCGCCGCGGCGGTCAGCGTGCTTGCCACGGCCGGCGCGCTCCGGCGCGGGAGCGCCGTGCCGGGCGTCGTGCTGTTCGTGCCGGTGTGCTGTCTCGTCGTGTTTCTCATTTTCCTGTATCGCGCGGACGCGTCCGACCCGGTGCTTGCGCGCGTTTATGTTGAGATCCTGGCGACCGCGGCGCTGACGTTCGCCGCGCTCAAGCGCGCCGCGTTCGCGGTTGGAGACGGCTCGCCGCGCGTTTGGCTGCCCGCCTGCGCCTTATCGGCGGTTTTGTCGCTGAGCGCGGCGGCGGACGGACGCAGCCTTGCCGCGCTGCTGTTCTTCGCGGGCAGCGCGCTGGTCGAGTTCGGCTTCCTCGCGTCGGCGAAGTTTTAGGGCAATACCGCATCATTCCGGCTGCGCAATCTGCGCACCGGAATCCTTAAAAGATTCCGTTTATGAAAGGGTTTCGCTCTGCGCGCGAAGCCCCGCGGGGTGTTAACGGCATCATAGAGAAAGCAGACACCGGACCGGCGTCTGCTTTCCCTATGAGATGGAAGATTGGATGAAAAGAAGCTATTGTCTCTTGCAAGTGTTAAGATACCCGCCGGTTGTTAACAAAGTTCTGCTAAAATTGTTAAAAAAGTTTTAAATAACTCAAGATTTATGTCAACTATCGAAGCCCGCGAAAGAAGCGCTCCAGCTCCGCGCGGCACGCGGCTTCCAGAATACCGCCGACAAGGGCGGGCGTGTGCGGGAAGCGTTCCATGAACAGATTCAGCACGCCGCCGCAAGCGCCCATCGCGTCGTCGCGCGCGCCGTAATAGACGCGGGGTATCCGCGCGTTGACGATTGCGCCGGCGCACATCGGGCAGGGCTCCAGCGTGACATAGAGCGCGCAGCCGTCGAGCCGCCAGGAGCCGAGACGCGCGTTCGCGTCGGCAATCGCTTCCATCTCGGCGTGGGAGGCGGTCGACTGCAATTCCTCGCGGCGATTGCGCCCGCGCCCGACGATCTCGCCGTCGCGCGCGATGACGCAGCCGACCGGCACTTCGCCGTGCGCCGCCGCTTCCCGCGCGAGCGCGAGGGCTTCTCTCATATAGTCTTCGTGTTCCATTTGAGCCTCCGATCGCTTTTCGGCATCACGGTTCCGAAAGGCTCGGCCATGTTTCGCGGCTGCCGCGCAGCGGCGAGCAAAACGGCGATTGTTTACCAATCGGAATATTTGTCCATACTCTCCATAAAATGGTAAGGAACAAAGGAGGGTATCGAGATGCGAAAGATCCACCGTTTTCGCCGCGACGTTGCGCGCGACGCCGGCATGCAGGATTTATTCAACGAGCTCAGCGATATGCGCACCGCGCTGGAGGACGCCTACCTCCGCTTCAATACGACGACGGAGCCGGAGCTGGTCGACGCCTGCGTCTACGAGATCAACGCCGCGCAGTCGCGCTACAACTACCTGCTGCGCCTCATCAAGGACGCCGGCGGCGAGGCCGCGTTCAAGGCGTACTCGGGGAGGGAGGACGTTGCATGGGTCTGACGGAAAAGATCGCCATCGGCATGCTGTGCGCGTTCGTGGTGCTGGGCGTCGTGCAGTTGTTCTCCGCGCCGCTCAAGCTTGCGCTCAAGGTGCTGCTCAACACGCTGCTCGGCTTCGCCGCGCTGTTCGTCCTGAACCTTGCGCGCGGGCTCACGGGCTTCGCGCTGGGGCTGAACCTGTTCAACGCGCTTATCATCGGTATCCTGGGCGTGCCGGGCCTGGTGCTGCTCGCGCTGCTGAAGCTCGTTTTCGTTTAGTTTACATAAATCTAATCTTCTCGTTCAGCGGGCGCAGCGCCTTCTCCTCCGCCTTGCAGACGCGGCGGTCGAAGGTCAGCAGCCCGTTCAGCTCGTCTTCCACGTCAGAGACCTCGGTGTATACCGTCGCGGAGAGTCCCTCAGACTCGATGAGAGGGAGCACCTGCCGCTCGTATAGCTTTACATAATCTTTTTGCCAATCGGCTGCCGACGTGTACATGCGGTAGCCGAATTTTTTGTCGCGGATATGCCCCTCGATGGGCAGCGAGTAGCCGCCGAACTCGGTCAG
>JAFTGG010000074.1 GCA_017458025.1 Oscillospiraceae bacterium
CGTCGAACAGGCGCACCTTGATGCCTTTCGCCGCCATGACGCAAGCCGCCGCCTTGGCAAACTCATTGCCGTGGTTGCGGCAGTCCATGCAGATTGCGACGCCGCGCGCCTTCGCATCTTCGCCCTCGGCGCTGATGACATCGGCAAAGCCCTGGGTCGCCCAATTGATGACAAAGCGGTTCATCTGGTGCAGGCCCATCTTCATCGTGCCGCGCAGGCCGGCGGTGCCGAACTCCAGCGGGGCGTAGAAGCGCTCCTTGATCTCCTTGTCGTCGTCCTTGATGGCTTCGAGCTCGGCGTGCTCCTCGACGGTCAGCGCGGGGGAAGCCAGCCACTTTTCGTATTCCTTGCGATAGTCCATGTTGCAATCTCCTCCTATATGTAATTTATTCGACAAATATTGCGCTTAGTTATCAAATTCCGCGTCCAACTCCGCCTCGTCGACGGGCCGGAGCAGGTTTTGCGCGTCATCGAGCAGGCTCGCGGGAACGAACAGATCGACGCCCTCGCCGGAGAAACCGAACACGATCTTGCCCAGCGAGCCGAAGTTGCCGCGCGCCTTAAGCACGGGAATGTCGTAGGCGCGGAGCATCTGCTCCAGCAGGTCGACCTCGTAGTTCCACTCCATCAGGTGCGTCAGAAACGCGGGCGCCTCCGGCATGCCGTCGTCCTGCTTTGGCCAGCGCTCCGGCAGGTCGCGCGGCGTTTCGCCCCAGCTCAGTTTCGGTTCGTCAGCCATGAGACGCCCTCCTACTTATGATACTTGGTTCCGTTTTGTATCTGATACGCGCGGTAAATCTGTTCGAGCAGCATGACCCGCGCAAGGTGGTGCGGAAACGTCATCGGCGACATCGAGAGCCGCAGGTCCGCCTTTTGCTTGACGCGCTCCGACAGCCCGAAGCTCCCGCCGATGAGGAACGTCACCTGCGAGACGCCCTGCGTCGCGTATCGCGCCATCGCGTCGGAGAGCTGCTCGCTGGAGAGCGGCCTGCCCTCGACGCACAGCGCGACGACCGCGCCGCCGCGCGGCAGCTTTTCGAGGATCGCGTCCGCCTCTTTGCTCAGCGCCGCGTCGATCCGCGCCGCCGACGGCTCGTCGGGCAGGCGTTCTTCCGGCAGCTCCACGAGCGACAGCTTGCAGTACCGCGTCAGACGCTTCCGATACTCCGCGCAGGCATCGGCGTAGAACTTTTCCTTCAGCTTGCCTACGCAAAGGATCGTGAGATTCTGCATATCGTATGTACCTCGCTCATGCGGTCCTTCGGCGCGACGCCGAGCCGGATCGGGCAGCCCGCCGCCTGTAAGCGCCGCGCGACGGCGTATTCCGCCATAGCGGGCGTGTTGTTTTCGGCGGAAAGATGGGCGAGCAGAATATCGCTCGTACCATGCTGCGCGCACCAGAGCGCGAAATCCGCCGCCGCCTCATTGGAGAGGTGCCCGTGGTCGCCCAAAATGCGCTGCTTCAAATGATAGGGGTACGGCCCGCATTGCAGCGTCTCGATATCGTGGTTCGCTTCGAGCAGCAGCGTGTCGACGCCTTCGAGCGCCTCGGCGGCGTCGCGGGTGACGCGGCCCGTATCAGTCAGCGCGCCGAGCGCGCCGTCGGGGCCGTCGATGCGGTAATCGACGCTGTCCGCCGCGTCGTGCGAGGTGCGGAAGCTCCGGATCTCGAACGCGCCGACGGTAAACGCGTCGCCCGCTTCAAAGATGCGGAGCATACCCGCCGCCTGCGGCAGGAAGTGCGCGGTGCCGCGGCTGGCGTAAACGGGGACGGCGTATTTTTTGGTCAGCGTCGCGATGCCGCTGATATGGTCGCTGTGCTCATGCGTGACGAGGACGGCGTCGAGCTCGTCCGGCGTCATGCCGAGCAGCGCGAGCGATTGCGCGATGCGCCGCGCGGAGATGCCCGCGTCGAGCAAGACCGCCGTCTTGCCGCTGCGCAGCAGCGCGGCATTGCCGCTCGACGAGCTGGCGAGTGTGTAAAATTCCATGAGGAAATTCTACCACAGAGACGTACAATAGTCAAAAATTTTTCGGGGAAAATGCAAAACCGTTTCTCTTTTAACAAGGCAAAAGAGAAACGGCTTCAAGAAAAAGCGTATTGTATTGTCGGTTATCCAATCTGCCGCGGCGCGGCAACCTCCTGATCGCTGTATTCGACGCTCTCGATGTCCGCGCCGAGCGAACGGAGCTTGCCGATAATGTCCTCGTAGCCGCGCTCGATATACTGTACGTTCAGGATCTCGCTCGTGCCCGTCGCCGCCAGCGCCGCGACGATCATGGCCGCGCCCGCGCGCAGGTCGAATGCCTGCACCGTCGCCGGCGTCAGATGGCTCACGCCCTCGACGACCGCCGTGCGGCCCTCGACGCGGATCTGCGCGCCCATGCGCGTCAGCTCGCCGACGTAGCGGTAGCGGTTGTCCCAGACGCCCTCGGTCACGATGCTCGTGCCCTGCGCCAGCGCCAGCACAGTCGTGATCTGCGGCTGCATATCGGTCGGAAAGCCGGGATAGGGCAGCGTCTTGACGTTGGTGCGCGCCAACGGGCCGGAGCGGCGGATCAGCAGCGTGTCGCCCTCCTCGACGACCTCCACGCCCATCTCCTGCAGCTTCGCGGTGATGCAGTCCATGTGCTTCGGAATGATGCCGCGGAGCAGCACCTCGCCGCCCGCGGCGGCAACGGCGGTCATATAGGTGCCCGCCTCGATCTGGTCGGGAATGATGGCATAGGCGCCGCCGTGGAGCGAGTCCACGCCGTAGATGCGGATCGTATCGGTACCGGCGCCCTTGATGTTCGCGCCCATCAGGTTCAGGAAGTTCGCAAGATCGACGATGTGCGGCTCCTTCGCCGCGTTTTCGATGATGGTCGTGCCCTCGGCGAGCGCCGCCGCCATCATAATATTCATCGTCGCGCCGACGGATACGACGTCGAGATAGATGTTCGCGCCCTTCATGCGTCCGCCCTCGGCGTTCGCGACAATGAAATCGCCCTCGCGGACGGTCGCGCCCATAGCGGCAAAGCCCTTGACGTGCTGGTCGATGGGGCGCACGCCGCCGAAGTTGCAGCCGCCGGGCATTGATACCTCGGCGCTGCCGAAGCGGCCGAGCAGGGCGCCAATCAGATAATAGGAGGCGCGCAGCTTATGCGCCAGCTCCTGCGGGACATGCGTCGTATGGATATGCGTGCAGTCGATTTCAACATCCGTGGGATTGAGGAGGCGGACGTTCGCGCCCAACTGCTCCAGAATCTTCAGCAGCACCGTCACGTCCGAGATCTGGGGGACGTTTTCGATGCGCACGACGCCGTCCACCAGCAACGCGGCGGGAATGATGGCGACCGCGGCGTTCTTGGCGCCGCTGATATGCACCTCGCCGGAGAGCGGACGGCCGCCTCTTACGATATATTTTTGCATAAATGCTCCTTGCTTTATCGGGAATCACGGCATAAAGCCGGTAAGTTCTTCGTTAGTATTCACCGGATACGGCGCGCTATACATGAAAAGATGCGCGCTCATTTATGTATACCATATCTGGCAAGAAAATGCAATCCCCAATCGAAATGATTTAAAAATGCGAAAATCTTCAGCCTTCGCGCGTGACCTCGCCGGTCAAGGTGTTTACATAATATTGGTTCACATCGGTGGTGACACGCCAGGCGGGAATCAACCGCTGAAAAGCGGAGGCGCTGCTTTGAAGCAGGTAGCCGGCGCGGACGTCCGTGACGGCGGTGCAGACCTCGCCGCCGCCGTTGCTGTAGTCAAGGAAGCGCACCAGCGCGGTGACGCCGTCGACGCCTTCGCCGCGCTCGTCCGCTTCGGCGGGCGGCACAAAGGAGCCGGAGGCCGCGACCAGCCGGTTTTCGGAGAAAGTCAGCGTCAACTCCGCGTTAAAGACCATTGCGTCCGAGAGCATACGCACGGCGACGACCTCGCCGCTGCCGCCGTTCAGATCGGAGGAGAGGGCGGCATAGCCAAAGGAAGAAAACAGAGACTCGAAGAACGCTTCGGGATCGTCCACGGCGCGTTCGAGCGCCGCTTCGACGGCGCCGCTCGAACGCAGAAGGCACTGTCCGTATTCGCCGGCATAGCGGTAGATGCCGCCGCCGACGTCCTCCGGCGCGCAGGGGCCGAGCAGCGCTTCGGCGAAGGAGGCCTCGGCGCTCAGGCTGCGCGCCGGATCGACGGACGAAAACCGCGCCCCTCCCGTGGGAATGAGCGCGGGAGGAAGCTCCACGCCGCTTGCGGCGTAGAGCTGCACCAGTTGCGTCACGGCGCGGTCGCGCGCGGCGCGTTCCTGCGCGCGCCGGCTGACGAGCAGCACGAGCAAAAAGGCGTTGACGAGCGCGAGGATCGAGATGATGACGTTTTTGAGACGCGAAGTCTTCACGCGGCCGACTCCTTTCAAGACTTCAAAAAAATGGCGAAGCCGCTTTTTGAGAAAGCTTACGCTTCACACGGCGCCCGCTCCGCGGGCGCGCAAAGCGTTTTTTGACGCGCATGCCGCCAGAAAAACGGCCTGGGCTTTTCCCGCAGTCATTCCGCGATCCAAGTCGGCAAGACGGTCTCCGCGCCGGCGTCGACGTAGGCGACGAGAAGCTCCGCGCCGTCCCAGACGCGGGCGATGGCAGCCGCCTGCGCGAATGGGAGCAGAAGCGCGGGGTCCTCGGTCAGCGTGTAGCGCCGCGCCTTGAGCGTGAAAGCGGTGACGCGCTGCCCCTCAATGGCGACGGAGGCGGCGTGCGAGCCATCCGAAAAGCGGATCGGCGTGCCGTCCGCGATCAGGTCGAAGGTGATCTCATACCGCCCGCCGGCGCCGGAAGCGCCGCTCAGATAGAGCGCGGCGTCGCCGAGGATATCCTGCAGCAGCGTCGTGGCGAGATTTTGCGCCGCGGCGGCGGCTTCGGCGAGCGTCGGCTCGCCGGCTTCGGCGGCGGCGACAAAGTACAGCGAGTCGGGCGCCGCGTCGGTCCCCTGATAATCCACCGCGCCGTCAGGCCGAAGATACAGCGTGCTGGATACCTCGCGCACGATGACCGTGCCGGAGGACTCCGTGAAGCGGTTTTCCGTGTGCGCGTTGAACTCCGCGCGGCGAAGGAACGCGTCCTCGCCGTCAGTCAGCGCGTTGGCTGCCTCCAATGCGCCGCGGGGCGCGGGATCGCTGAGGATCAGCGTATAAGGGGAGAGTCCGGCGTACGCCGGACCGAGCAGGAAAGCGAAATCTGCGGCGTTGCCGCTGCGGGAGGAAAGAAATTCGACGAGCGCCGGACTGCCGACGACGGTGAAGCAGCGGTAATACGTCCCCGCGCCGTCCTGCAGATAGAGCCGCGCGTCGTCCTCGCCCGTGGGCGCGAGCAGCATGCGGCGCACGCTGGTCAGATCGTTTTCGGGCGCGGAAATGCCCAGCAGGCCGGAGAGGATATCCGTCGGCAGCGGGGCGGTGAAGTCGAAGTAGAGGCCTTCCCCGCGCAGCGCGTTCAGGAAGTCGGCCTCGGTGATGAGCTGCAAGCCGTAGGCAGAGCCCATCGCTTCGCCGAGATAGGTGCCCGCGCGCTCAAACTCGTCGCTGTGCGTTGTGAGCGCGTCGGCGCCGAGGCGGGCAAAGTCGTTGGTGTAGACGATGCGCACCGGAAAGACGAACGAGGGCGCGCCGGAGACCTCCGCTTCGGCGGCGGTATTCTCGTGCCGGATACGGTCCCGCGCGAGCTCAAGGAGACTCTGGTCGGAGAGCGCGCCGAACAGCGGCAGATTCGCGAACAGCAAGACCGCCGAGAGCGTGAGCAGCAAAATCGCGAGGTTCTGTATGCGATTGACGCGCTTCTCGGTCATAGCAGCGCCTCCTGCCCCTCGGACTGCATGACCGGCAGCTCAAGCCGCACGGTCGTGCCCGGACCCTCGCGGTCGACGAGGGAGAGCGAGCCGTTATGCCGCTGGACGATCTCGGTCGCGATGGAGAGGCCGAGGCCCGTGCCGCCCGACTCGCGCGAGCGCGCCTTGTCCACGCGGTAGAAGCGCTCAAAGATGCGCCCGCGATCCTTTTCGGGGATGCCGATGCCGTCGTCCGCGACCTCCATCCAGACCGTGTCGCCGGCGTCGCCGGCGGTGACGCGGATATGCCCGCCGTCCGGCGTGTACTTGACGGCGTTGCTCAGCACGTTGAGCATGACCTGCTCGATGCGCCCGCGGTCGCCCATGATGAGCGGCAGATGCTCGGGACAGTCGCTCGTCAGCTCGTGCCCGTGGCGCTGCGCCTCGAGCGCGATGGAGCGCAGCACGGCGTCGATGGCGTCGCCGAACGAAAAGCGCGCCATGACCATCTCCGTGCGGCCGGAGTCGAGCCGCGAGAGCGTCAGCAGATCCTGCACGATGTGCGTCATGCGGTCGGTCTCGCTGATGACGATATCGAGGAAGCCGTTCTCGGTTTCACGCGGGATATCGCCGTCCGCGTCGCGAATGGTCTCGGCGTAGGAGCGGATATTGGTGAGCGGCGTGCGCAGCTCGTGCGAGACGTTGGCGACGAACTCGCGCCGGCGCTCCTCGGTCTTGCGGTGCTCCGTGATGTCGTGCAGCACGATCAGCACGCCGCCGGCCTCGTCGTCGGCAAAGGCGGCGAAGTAGAGCTCGACCGAGCGGTCGCCGACGGTCAGCTCCGCCTCGGCATAGTCGCCGCGGCGCATGCTGAGCACATGCGCGAACGGGCAGATCGGCTCGAAGATCTCGGCGTAGACGCAGTCCTCCGGCGCGCGGTCGAGCAGCGCGACGGCGGCGGGGTTGCAGTGCATGAGCCGCTGGTCGCCGTCATAGGCGACGACGCCGTCGGTCATGTGCAGGAACAGCGCGTCGAGCTTGCTGCGCTCGTTTTCCACGGCGTCAAGCGTGTCGTGCAGAACGCTCGCCATGTCGTTGAACGTGGTGGTCAGAATCCCGATCTCGTCGGTGGAATCGACCTCCAGCACCTCGTCGAAGTCGCCGCCCGCGATGCGCTCCGCGCCCTCGGTCAGCTTTTCGATCGGGTCGATCATCGTTTTGGCGAGCAGGAAGCTCAGCAGAATGGAGACGAGCAGGCCCACGAGCAGCGCCTGCAAAATGATGATGAGCAGCTCGCTGTTGAGGTCGGAGACCGCGGCGCGATCATCGCGGATGTAGATGATAAAGTGGTTGTCGCCGCCGGAGACCGGAACCGCGACGTCCATATAGCTCGCGGCGATATCGCTCTCGGCGCCGACGGCGCCGTTGCGCGCGGCGAGAATGTTCGCGGTCTGTTCGAGCGTCGCGCCCGCGGCCTCGTCGCTGCCGGCGAGAAATTCGCCGGTGCCGGCGTCGAGAATATAGTAGTTGCGGCTGCGCGAGTCGATGCCGAGCGTACCGGAGTAGAGCTCAAGCAGCGATTGGAGCCGCTGCGCGCCGTCCTCCTGCGCGGCCTCGGTCTGGAGCGCGGAATAAAAGGAGGCGTCGGAGAACGCTTCGTTCATCTGCTCATAAAAGCTGTCGATATAGAAATTGGTGACGCTGGTCATCAGAAACGCGCCGACGACCGTCATCAGCGAGGTGATGAGCAGAACCAAAATCATGACCAGCTTCATGTGCAGCGAACGGAACATACCTTACGCCTCCTTTGCCTTAAAGCGTGTGGGTAAAGTCTTCGCCCGTACGGCGGCGGAGACACGGCCCTATTTCGCGGCGACCGCGCCGGCGGCGAGCGAAATGGCGATAAATGATTAGGCGTTGTTAAAAAAATGCCGGCATACCCAAACGGCGGCTCTTTTTCCGCCATGCCGCGGCAATTTTCCTTGCAATACACAGAGTATTGCCGCGTCAAATCGGCCCTGCCTGACGAAAAAATCCCTCGCCGTCGGTCGCGTTGCCCATTTTTAAAACAAGGCCTAGTGCGCGGAATAGTAATACCCCACGCCGCGGCGCGTGATGATATATGCCGGATTGCCGGGATCGTCCTCGATCTTTTCGCGCAGACGGCGCACGGCGACGTCGACCGTGCGCGCGTCGTCGCCGACGAAGCCGTAGTTCCACACCTGTTCCATCAGGTCGACGCGGGAGAACACCTTTTCCGGGTGGCTCGCGAGGAAGGTCAGCAGCTCATACTCCCGCTGTGTCAGGTCGACCGGCTCCCCGTGCTTATAGACCTGATTGTTCTCGGGGTCGATCGTCAGCGCGCCGCCGGCGCTCATGCCCTGACCGTCCGGCACGGCGGGCGCGGCCATTGCCGTGCGGCGAATGTTCGCGCGCACGCGGGCGATCAGCTCGCGCATCGAAAAGGGCTTGGTGATGTAGTCGTCCGCGCCGATCTCGAGGCCGAGGATTTTGTCCTCCTCCTCTTCGCGCGCGGTCAGAATGATGACGGGCACGTTGTCGCCCTCGTCGCGCAGCGCCTTGCAGACGTCGAAGCCCATCATCTTCGGCATCATCACGTCCAGCAGGATCAAATCCGGCTTTTCCGCGCGCGCGAGCGCCAGCCCCGCTTCGCCGTCGTAGGCTTCGAGCACGTCAAAGCCCTCGCGGTCCATATTGAAGCGAATGATATCGACGATATTCTTTTCGTCCTCCACGATCAGGACGCGCTTTTTCTGCTCCATCCGGAGTCTCCTCCTTTTTTCAGTTGCTTTCCCGTTCCTGCCGGCGCAGGGCGTATACCTTCAGCACGCCCGCGACGGTTTTGGCGTCGGTGAGCTCGCCGCTCACAACACGGCGCACCATCTTGTCGAACGGCGTTTTGACGAGGTCGAGGAACTCATCCTCGTCGGGCGCCGCCGCGCCCATGTCCAAGCCCTCGGCGAGATAGAGGCGCAGCACCTCGCCGTAAGCGCCGGGAGAGACGATCAGCGGACCCAAGTCCGTGAGGCGCGCCGGCGTCGCGCCGGTCTCCTCCTTGAGCTCCCGCAGCGCCGCGTCATACGGATTTTCGCCGCGCTCCAGCTTGCCCGCGGGAATCTCCTCGACGACGCGGGAGAAGACGTAGCGGAACTGCTTGACCGTCAGGACGTTGCCGTCCCTGTCGATGGCGACGATGGCGACGCCGCCGGGGTGGTCCGCCACCTCGCGCAGCGCCTGCTTGCCGTTCGGCAGCTCGACGGTGTCGACGTGCAGGCGGAGGATCTTGCCGTCGTAGATGAGCTGGGAGGATACTTTTTTCTCGGTCATATCCATATCGTTAGCCCTCCAAATCCGCGGGGATCAGCGAGTCGCTGTAAACGGCCTTGATGCCTTCGCGCAGCAGCTCCCGCGCCTCGCGCGCGTCGTTGATCGTGTGCGTGTAGACGTTGAGATCGCGCCAGGAGGCGATGGGCAGATAGTCGGGGTCCCAGACGGAAGCCTCCAGCGTAAGGCCCATGATGCCGTTCTCCTCGCAGAAGATCGCCTTGTTGCGGAAAGAATCCACGTTTTGCCCGAAGTAATCCTGATACAGCGTATAAATGTAGTGCGGGAAGCGATGGAGCCCGTTGACCACGGCGAAGTGGTCGGGCGAGTAGACCTGTATGACGATGCGGTCGAACAGGTAGCTCAAGCCGAGCCTGTGCGCCTCGTCGAGCATTGATTGGAACTGCTGCGTGACCGCCTCGTCGTCGAGCAGCTTCGTGTCCGTGACGACGCAGATATCGGGATACTGCACCATGAGAAGCAGCAGATCGTGGAATGAGAGCGGCGTGTATTCGCCCTTGATGGGCGTTGCGAGGAATTGCTCCAGCGTCGGAATGTGCGTCGGGTCGACGCCCTCCTGTATGCCGCCGATCCAATCATGCCGCAGCACGACGTAACCGTCCGAGGTCAGGCGGAGATCCGCCTCGAACACGCGCGCGCCGGCGCTGTAATGCGCGTAAAAGCCTTCAAGGCAGTTGAGCCCATCGACGCCGTCCACACCGCCGAGCGCGTGCGCGATGACCGCGGTCTGCGCGAGGATCTCCGGCGCGCTGAGCTCGCCCGCGGGCTTTTCCTGCTCGGGCGGGACGGCGTTCCGGATCCGCTCCGCCTCCTCCAAAGCGCGCTGCTCCATCTCTTTGAGCTCGATGTCGAGCAGCTTGTCCTCCGCCTCGGTCAACGCCGCGCGGGCGCGCCGGAGCTCGACGCCGAACGCGATGCTGAGCGCCGCCAGCGCCAGAATGACGAGAGCGAGCGCCGCCGCGATCATGCGCTTGTAGAACAGCACGCTGCGGGAAACCGATTTTCTGCTAGCCACTGGGGATTCCTCCTGTTTGCACATATCAAATCAAAATTATCATAGCATAGAAAAAGCAAAAATTCTACTGAAACTTGCGCGGAAAGCGCGAAAAGAGCGGCGCACGCCGGCGCTGCTCTTTCTTTTTCTTTTGCAAATTCTAAAAATGATGGCGATTGGCAAAGCTTAAAAGATCTTTTTAACGATAATATTGCATGTGGAAAAGAAATTTTGAGAAAAAAACAAACAATTTTGGCGTTTGCGCAGATTCACCTCAATCATATCAAAATCGCAAAAATCTTGTTGCAATCTGACAAAAATAGGAGTATATTGGTAAAAGAGGAAAGTACATAGTGGGTAGTTGGGAACGAGACTTCCACCTCTCGCCCCAACCTATGCAGAATGACCGCAGCATTCCACACAACAGCAAACCACTGTACCCAGTCTCATTTTACTATGCTTTTTTGCCTTTTGCAATAGGAATTTGCAACGATTTGGCAGAGTGGATGGGTACATTTTTCCCCGCTTTAGTTTGGGCGACGTGTTGGAACTTGCTTGCAAGTTCTGCGCGTCGCTTTTTGCTTTCCTTGACCTCCATTGTCCCCAGGCGAGGGTGAGTTCTGTCTCACCTGGGGGCAGATGAATAGTCGGATGCCGCTTAGCCACTCTTTACTCTTTCGCAGTATCCGTTAATCCATATTATATATGTATATATTATATAGCACAGTATATAAGGCTTCAAAATGTCCTTTTATGCGAACAAAACTGCAAAGGTAGTGTAAACAGTCATGTCAAAGGTTTACGGAATCGATTTGGGAACGACGTATTCGGCAATCGCCACGTTGGACGACAAGGGCGTGCCGGAAATCATCGAGAACTACGCCGATTCTTCACCTTTATTGGCCTCGGCTGTATATTTCCCCGAAGGCGGCACGCCCGTCGTCGGTCGTGAAGCGAAAGTTCAAGCCGAGATAGAACCCGACCGCGTTGTCCAGTTCATCAAGCGTGAAATTGGTAAAGACAATGCTGGTATCTATAAGATTGACGGGACTGAATATGATCCTATTACCATTTCCGCTCTCATTCTGAAACGTATGAAAGAATATGCGGAGGAACAGGGCTACGAGGTAAATGATGTTGTCATTACATGCCCCGCATATTTTGGAACAGAGGAACGCAACGCAACACGCCAAGCTGGTATCATCGCGGGCCTGAATGTTCTGAACATTATCAACGAGCCTACGGCTGCGGCGTTGAACTACTGCAGCAAGGAGTTCAAGGAAAATCAAAAGATTCTCGTCTATGATTTGGGCGGCGGCACTTTTGACGTGACATTATTTAACTTTTCTGTCAGCGAAGCCGGCGAAGCATCTATTGAAGTTCTTGCAACTGATGGCGACAATCATTTAGGCGGCGCCGATTGGGATGCGCAGTTGTTTGAGGATATCTGCCGTCGATATGCCGATAAGCGCAGTATGGAGCGCGCTGAGCTTGACAAGACCGTGGAGGAGAAAATCCACAATGAGGTCGAAACCGTTAAGCGTTCCCTTTCCAGCTTGACAAAAAAGAGCTTTGCAATCAATTATGATGATATAGCTGTAAAAGTTGAGGTTAATCGAGACAGCTTTGAAAAAGAGACGAGAGAGCTTGTCGATCGTACGATAGACTTTGTCAAGCAACTCCTCGAGAAGTCGCATCTGACAACGGATGACATCGACACCGTACTTTTAGTTGGCGGTTCTTCTAATATGCCAATGGTAAAGACGGCAATTGATAAGCTCTTTGAGGGCAAGGTTCGCCGTGAAGAGCCTGATCTCGCTGTTGCAAAAGGCGCGGCTCTGGCAGCAGCTATCGCATGGAATGAAACTATTAATAAAGAACCGCCAAAGCAAGGCGAGGGGACAAAGAAGGGCAAAACAGATTCCGCTGATGACAGAAAGCCTATCAACATTCTTGGAAATATCGGCAGCTTGAGCGAAGATTTTTTTAAGGATATCCTCTCCCGCTCCTTTGGCCCCGGCGTCATGGTCGGAAATAACGAGTACGTCATAGACAATATTTTATTTGCCGGTGATCCTTCCCCCTCTAAGGTGTCGAAAGTCTATGTCGTGCCTGATGACGATTTGCCGGAAATCGACGTGCCTATTTTTGAGAATTTGTCCATCGACCACGAAAATACGTTTGTCACGCCCTGCGTGGATATTTACTATAACCCGCAAGAAACCGATCCGGCGCTCAAAGTTAAATATCTTGGCGAAATTTCAATTAAGCTGCCGGAAGGTACGAAACGAGGCACGCCCATCGAGATTGTATTCTATTACAGTACGAGCGGATTAGATGTTACAGTAATCAATCAGATTACAAAAGAGCGGCAACAAACGCAAATCGTAACTCAAAATACAAAAACGCTGGAAGAACTGAAGGAGGATACTGACCGCTTCCGCACACTAAAGACGAGCGGGCAGATTTAATAGAAATGATTGGTGATGGCGTTTACGAGAGCGAAGATTTCCGCTGTCCCACGACGGGCTACGGAGTGTGCCTCGAATGGAACGGCGCAACGGGGCTTCTAACCGCAAAGATTCACGATAACGGAGTTTGGGCCAAGTTTGACGACGCGACAAGCGAAAAGGCCGTTAGGAATAAGACTTTTGCATGGTGTGAAGCTTTTAATCTTCAAAATTTAATGTTCAGCGATCTCGACGAAGCAAACCGGTTTGCCGAACAATATGATACATGGTTTCCCTGATATGCAGTCATGCCTATTTAGCTGATGTGCTGACAGACATGTGGAAAAACATGTGGAAATTGTGAATTATGGTAACAGCCCAACGATTAAGAAATTGCTGGGCCCGTTGTTATTGCGCTTTCTATGCGCCAATATGATTGCACAAAAATAATTATGTAAATTAATGTGCTGTTTTTAAGGAACCGCTGAATAAATCCGGCGCAATCTACGCGCCGGATTTATTCAGCGGTTCCTTAAAGGCATGTATGCGCAGACGCTTCTTTAAACAAGATGCATCTGCGCATTTTACGATTTGGTTACAAGTCTTGTGTTCTGGGGAAAGTTATGTTATAATTCCAATCCGCCGGCGAGGGGAGGCGAGCGCTTTGCAGGAGAAAAAGGGAATCAGGGTCATGGCGAACAACCGCAAGGCGTTCCATGACTACTTCGTCGAGGACAAGTACGAGGCGGGTATCGAGCTCAAGGGCACGGAGGTCAAGTCGATCCGGGCGGGCACGCTCAATCTGAAAGACAGCTACGTCATCGCCAAGAACGGCGAGGCGTGGGTGCACAGCATGCACATCTCGCCCTACGACAAGGGAAACATTTTCAACCACGACCCCGACCGCGCCAAGAGATTGCTGCTGCACAAGCGCGAGATCAACAAGCTCGCCGCGCTCGCCGCGCAGGACGGCTACGCGCTCGTACCGCTGAGCGTGTACTTCAGGGACGCCAAGGTCAAGGTCGAGCTCGGCGTCTGCCGCGGCAAGAAGAACTACGACAAGCGCGAGGCCGCCGCGAAGCGCGACGCCAAGCGCCAGATCGACCGCGCGATGCGCGAACGCTACTGATTACAAAATGTAAAATAACAGGAGGAAATCACGATGAGCAATCCGCTTGTGGCCATCGAGATGGAGGACGGCGGTGTGATGAAGGGCGAGCTGTACCCCGAGATCGCGCCCAACACCGTCAACAACTTCATCGCGCTGGCAAATTCCGGCTACTATGACGGCCTGATTTTCCACCGCGTGATCCCCGGCTTTATGATCCAGGGCGGCTGCCCGCTGGGCACCGGCACCGGCGGCCCGGGATACTCCATCAAGGGCGAGTTCACGTCCAACGGACACAAGAACGACCTCAAGCACACGCTGGGCGTATTGTCTATGGCGCGCACGATGGTTCCCGACAGCGCGGGCAGCCAATTCTTTATCATGGTCGCCGACGCGCCGCACCTCGACCGCGAGTACGCGGCGTTCGGCAAGATCACCGAGAACGCCGACAAGGCCGTCGAAATCAGCCGCGTGAACCGCGACATGTTCACCGACAAGCCCAAGAAGCCGCAGACCATCAAGAGTATCCGCGTGGATACGCTCGGCGAGGAGTATCCGGAGCCCGAGAAGCTCCCCGAGCGATGAAGACCGCGATTATTACCGGCGCTTCCGCCGGCATGGGGCGGGAGTTCGCGCTCCACGCGCTGCGCATCTTCCCCGAGATCGAATGCTTTTGGCTGATCGCGCGCCGCGAGGGCAGGCTCAAGGAGCTGGCGGGGGATCTGGGCGGCAAAAAGGTCGTGTGCATGTCGCTCGACCTCTGCGACGAGCAAAGCTTTGACGTGCTGGAGGAAAAGCTCCGCGACGACAAGCCCGAGATCGCGCTGCTCATCAACAACGCGGGCTGCGGCTACCTCGGCAACGTCGGCGAGACGCCGGTCGATTGGCAGACGCGCATGACGAAGCTCAACGTCACGGCGCTGACCGCGGTGACGAGTCTCTGCGTCCCGTATATGGCGCGCGGCGGGCACATCGTCAACGTCAGCTCCATCGCGTCGTTCTGCCCCAACCCGCGCATGACGGTCTACAGCTCGACAAAGTCGTACGTCTCGGCGTTCACGCGCGGTATCCGCGAGGAGCTGCGCGCCAAGGGCGTCACGGCGACGGCGGTCTGCCCCGGTCCGATGGACACGGAGTTCATCGAGGTCGGCAAGATCAAGGGCCACTCCAAGACCTTCGACATTCTGCCCTACTGCGACCCGTCGAGCGTCGCGGAGGGGACGCTGCTCTCCGCCAAGGAGGGCCGCGCGTTCTACACGCCGAAGGCGTTTTACAAGCTCTACAAATTTGTCGCCAAGGTGACGCCGCAGGCGTTGATGGTAAAGTTCACCAAGACTTAGCACGGCAAAGAAGCTTGATTGTTTTTTCTGACGACATGCGCGTCAGAAAAAACACTTTGCGCGAAGCGTCCGTGCGCCGCAGGCGCGCGGGAAGCATAGCGAAACCCGCTCAAAAAATGCTTGCATTTTTTTGAAATAAATTACGGGGGCGTACCGGTTTCGACGGGGGTGTGGAGGCAGGATAAGCGGGCGGCGGCGCCTGACCGCCATAAAACGGGCAACTTATAAATTAAAGAACAACAACGAACCTGTTCTTGCAGCTGCCTGATTGCGGCTGCCGTCTGAACTGAGAGGGCCGCGGCTCGGGGAAGGCGTCATTTAGCGGCGTCCGTGAGGCGGGAAAGAGTTGACCCGCCCACGCATCATGACTCTACCGAAGCGCAAGGTCTGTCCGGTGCCCTTGCGCGGGGGGAATCCTTAAAACCTGACTGCGCCCGGAGAAAGTCCTGTTAAAGCGCTTTCGGACAGGGGTTCGACTCCCCTCGCCTCCACCAGAGAGAAAAGCAGCGGCGTTTTGCGCCGTTGCTTTTCAATTAATAAAGGAGAACCGTATATGAAATTTTCGGAAATGCCCTATACCCGCCCCGATATTGCCGCCGTTCGCGCGCAGCTGGACGAGGTGCTCGCGGCCATCCGCGGCGCGGAGAGCGCGGAGGCGCAGCTCGCCGCCGTCGAAAGGCTCAACGCCGTCGAGGGCGGCGTCGGCACGATGGCGCAGCTGGCGTATATCCGCCACACCATCGACACGCGCGACGAGTTCTCCGACAAGGAGAACGATTTCATCGACGAGAACATGCCGCTGCTCGAGGAGGACGTCCAGCGCGTCAATCGCGCGCTGCTGGATTCCAGGTTCCGGACCGAGCTGGAGGAGACGTACGGCAAGGTGTTTTTCCTCGACCTTGAGATCGCCGCGCGGAGCTTCCGGCCGGAGATGGTGGAGCTGATGCAGCGGGAGAACAAGCTCGCGAGCGAGTACCAGAAGCTCTACGCCTCGGCGGTCGTCGAGTTCGACGGCAAAAAGCTGCCGCTGCCGAAGCTGGGGCCGTACAAGCAGAACCCCGACCGCGCGACGCGAAGGGCGGCGTACGAGACCGAGGGACGCTTTTTCGACGCGCACCGCGAGGAGCTCGACCGGCTCTACGACGAGCTGGTGAAAAACCGCAACGAGCAGGCGAAGCTGCTCGGGCACAAGAATTATATCCCGCTCGGCTACGACCGCATGGGGCGCAACTGCTACGGGCCGGAAAAGGTCGCGGCGTTCCGCGACCAGATCGCGCAGGACATGGTGTCGCTCGTCGCCAAGGTCAAGGCGGCGCAGGCGAAGCGTCTCGGCGTGGGGACGCTCAAATACTACGACGACGTGCTCCTGTTTCCGGACGGCAACCCGACGCCGCAGGGCGGCGCGGACGACATTCTCGCCGCGGGGCTCGAAATGTACCGCGCGCTCAGCCCCGAGACGGCGGAGTTCATCGACTATATGTATGAAAACGAGCTGCTCGACGTGTTGAGCAAGGACGGCAAGGCGCCCGGCGGCTATTGCACCGAGCTCTACGACTACCGCGCGCCGTTCATTTTCTCAAACTTCAACGGCACGGCCGGCGACGTGGACGTGCTGACGCATGAGGCGGGGCACGCGTTCGCGGCGTTCCGTTCGATGAAAAAGGGGTATCTCCGCCGCCTGATGACGCCGACGATGGACGGCGCGGAGACGCACTCGATGTCGATGGAGTTCCTCACCGCGCCGTACCACCATCTGTTCTTCGGCGGCGCGACGGAGCGCTACGAGGTCGCGCATGCCGAGGAGGCGCTGACGTTCATTCCCTACGGCTGCATGGTCGACGAGTTCCAGCACATCATGTACGAGGACCCGACGCTCACGCCGGAGCAGCGAAATCAAGTATGGCTCGACCTTGAAAGAAAGTACCGCCCGTGGACGGACTTCGACGGGCTGCCGTTTTACGCCCGCGGGGCGCTCTGGCAGCGGCAGCTGCACATCTACCTGCACCCGCTGTACTACATTGACTACTGCATGGCGCAGACGATGGCGTTCCAATTCTGGATGGCGTATCTCAAAGACCCGCAGGAAGCCTGGACGCGCTACCTCGCGTTCGTCGACAAGGGCGGCACGCGGACCTTTGAGGATCTGGCGCGCGGCGCGGGCATGAAAGTGCCCTACGACGCGGGCTGTATTCGTGAGATCGGCGAAGCGGTCGGAAGGTGGCTGGCGGAGCACGAATGAATACAAAAAGGATTTTGCCGACGGCAAAATCCTTTTTGTTTATATTTGGTATGCTTCGTATACGTTCCTACGAGAAAACTCTTTCACTTCGGTGAATTTCTCCTCCGGCAGCGCCGTCACCGGCGCGTCGGGGTTCGCGTTCGCGCCGATGAGCTTTTGCTCAATGCACCACGCCATCGCGCCCGCGTAAGGGTGAGCCTTGCCGCTTTTGCGGATCGCCGCCTCGCGCTTCGCCATCGCCTCCGCTTTCGGCGCGAGCAGCATCGCCAGCTCGCCCCAGGCCATCGTCCGGTCGAGACGCACGCGGTTGTCGGTGAACGCGACGCCGGCGGTTTCTGACAGCTTGACGAGCTTCGGCAGCAGCGGATCGTCCGCGCCGACGTCGGCGAACGGGCTCTCTTGCATCAGATGCCCGACGGTCACGACCTCGTAGCCGTATTCCTTCAGCAGCTTTAGCTGCCTGCCCAGCGCGAACGCGACGGGCGTGCGCTTGCCCATGTTATAACCGTCCTTCTGAAAGATGATCTGCCCGCAGAAGAAGTCGGGGTCCGCCTCCAGAGCGGCGCGCATGGGGTTGATCATCGCCGCGATCTCGGCTTCCAGCGCCTCGTCGGGGTCGCTCAGCGTCGAGGGCAGCCAGCCCGCTCCGTCGAACGACGCTGCCATATATTGATAGCCGAGGCGGTCGTATACGTCGTAGCTGGTGAATCCGTCGCCGATCTTGTCGACATAGTGCGGCGGGCGGCCCATCGTCAGCGCGCAGCCGTAGCGCTCACGCATGAGCGTGTCGAGCCGCTTGAGATCCGCGACCGCCGCGTCGAGCGAGCCGAGATACGCGCGTTTGCCGTAGACGAACGGCTTCTTGCCGAAGATGACGTGGCGGAAGCCGTGGTTCGTGATCTGGTGCCCCTCGTCGAGCATGCGGCGAATGAGCCGCTCGCAGTGCGCCGCGCCGCCGCGGGCGTCCTGCCTGAAGTCGGGGTAGTGATCGTATTTTACGCCGCCCCACGAGGCGCTGCCGGGCGCGCCCGCCTCGTCGGGGTAGTTCTCGCTTGTGTCGCCGACGACGTCGAACGTGACGTGCGCGCCGTATTCCTTGAGCGTGTCGAGCAGCACGTCCGTCATCGCGCGGCCGCCGAAACGGTCGGGCGCGGCGGGCATGTCCATCGGCCCGTCGTCGAAGGTCATGGCGCAGACGCGCTTGGCGGTCTTGACGCGCTCGATGCGGCGCGTGTAGCCGACGTAATGCTTCTCGGCGGGCAGGAGCCTTTTGACGACGGCCTTGCCCTTTTTGCCGATTTTGACGATCATGGACATGGTTATTTTCCTCCTCGGAACAGGTCTTCCGCGGCGCATTTGCCCGCGAACAGCAGCCATTTGCCGTAGGCGGCGGGGCGCGCGCGGCGTTTCTTCAGCTTGGTATATTGGCTCCGCGCGACGCAGAGCGCCGCGCCGCGCTTGCCGCAAACCTCCGCGTCCGCGTTCAGCAGCGCGGCCTTGACCGCGTCCGGCGTCAGCTCCGGCACGTCGAGCGAGACGGCGCCGTTGCCGACTTCCTCCGGCACATGGGCGTCGCTGCCCGCGAACTGCCGCAGGCCGTGTTCCCCGGCAAA